>CAIMDR010000571.1 GCA_903839795.1 uncultured Methylococcaceae bacterium
CACATTTTTATATTTTTTACTATTGGGTATCATCATGGCTAACATCGACCAACTCACTCTACTTAAAATAGACATTGATAAATGGAATATTTGGAGAAAAGAAAGTCCAGATACCATTATTGACCTGAGTCGTGCCGACCTGAGAAGCGCCAAACTGAGCGGTGCTAACCTAAGTGATGCCAACCTGAGTAATGCCCGCCTGAGCGGTGTCGATCTGAACAGTATCGACCTGAGCGGTGCCAACCTGAAAGGTGCTGATCTAAGCAATGCCAACCTAAGTAATGCCAACCTCACATATGTTATTCTGTACAGGGCAAACCTGAGAGGTGCTGATCTAAGAGATGCCTTACTTAATGGTGCTAACCTGAGCGGTGTCGATCTGAGCAGTGTCGACCTAAGCGGTGCCGACCTGAGTCATGCCTCGGGCGTCGGGTTTGACAAACAGGCCTCCATCAACGAATACTTGAATCGTAAGCGTTCACAGCCCTAACCCAAAATTAAAAACTATTAGACGTATTTCCAAGCTCCAGCTTGGGAATACAGCCTTGGAAGCTCCTGCTTCCAGTCTGGCGAAGCAATTAGTGAATTGTTGGCAGTTTATTTTTTATACATCACTTTTAAGAACGCACTATTCAGTCAATAAATATAAAACGTAAACTCGCATTATTTTTTAATTAATAGGGATGTACTTTAACGACATTACAGGAGGTCGACATGCAAACTGCACGCATTTTTAACAATGGCAACAGTCAGGCCGTGCGCTTACCAAAGGAATTTCGTTTCGACGAGGATGAGGTCATCATCAAAAAAATCGGTGACATGGTTATCCTGTTACCCAAAAAATACAAAGCTGAAACCCTGTTGGCCATGTTCGAAGAAATAGGGCCGATAGGTCTCGAAAGGGAGCAACCCAAGGAGCAGCAAGAGCGGGATTTCGAATGAGTTTTTATCTACTCGATACCAATATCTGTATTTTTCTACTCAATCAGCGGCAAGGCTTCGAACGGATTGTGCAGCGGATGGACGGACTGGAACGCAGGCAGGTTGCACTTTCCGCCATCACCGTTGCGGAATTGGAATTCGGAATCGCCGCCAGCAAGCGACAAGGGGATAATTTCCAACGCTTGGAACGGTTTCTGGTAGATTTCGAGGTATTGCCATTCGACAGGGATGAAGCGAAACCTTATGGTTCGCTTCGCAAAGTCTTGCAGACGCAGGGAACGCCGATCGGGGCACTGGATTTTCTCATTGCCGCCCATGCACTTGCTCTAAAAGCGACACTGGTCACCAATAACACCGGCGAGTTTCTTCGCGTTCCCGGCCTTGCCGTGGAGGATTGGTCAGCGTAGTATTGAATCTTACTCAGTTACAACAATTTACAAAACGTGAGTAACGGGGTTACAAACCCCGTCACGCTTCGCCCAATAATCTTGGTTCCGGTAGACGACCGGCGTTTAACCATCCCCTCGACCATTTTTTTCCGCAAGAATATCAACCGGTTTTATTTGGCCGTAAAGCCATTAATCCTAAAAACCTCATTTAGCCACAGATTTACACAGATAAGCACTGATAAGCACTGATAATACATGATGTTACGCACGACTGACAATTTACCAAAAGGGTGAGAAAAAGCGTTATTTATCTGAGTTAATCCGTATTTATCGGTGGCTCAAATTCGTTTTGTAGGTTAATGCAACATGCCTCGTCTTGGTTGGTAGTCATCGTTTAAAATACAGAATTGTTTTATTATATCCAATCAGATATAATTTAAACCATGAAAAAAATACAATTTCTTGGTGATTCCCTTAAATGTTTACGAGATTTCCCGGAAGATGCCAAACAAGATGCAGGCTACCAACTGGACAAAGTACAGCGAGGAGAACCGCCAGATGATTTCAAGCCGATGCCTTCCATTGGTAAGGGCGTTGAAGAGATTCGGGTATGGGATGAATCGGGTACTTACCGAGTTATTTACACTGCCAGGCTGGTTGAAGCGGTCTACGTACTGCACGCTTTCCAGAAGAAAACACAAGCTACGTCCAAACGTGATATTGAGCTTGTCAATAAAAGATACGCAGAACTAATGAGAGGTTCTTAATATGATCGAAACAAACACTTTTAATAGCGTATGGGATGCAATTGCCGACACCCCTGAACAGGCGGCTAATCTTCAAGCGCGATCTGAATTAATTCAGCAAATCACCATTATCATCAAAGCTAACGATTGGAAGCAAGCCGATGCAGCCGTTCATTGTGGTGTTACCCAACCGCGAATCAATGATCTGTTGCGTGGACGTGTATCACGGTTTTCACTGGATGCTTTGGTGAACATAGCGGCGGCCTTAGGCCAACGCGTATATATCGAGTTGAAAGCCGCTTAATTAAATACCCGGTTAACGTGTGCTTACCTAATAAACTTCGTTTCTAAAAAAAGGGGTCAGGTCTGTTATTATTATATTAAACATGATAATAAAAGACCCACTCTGCTTACTTTCGATGTCTATTTAAACCCTACACGCCACCGTTTAAATGCCCATAAGCCGGTAAGGTTTCCAGTCGCTTATCTTCCAGCGGTTTACCTACCGTAAAATGATAAAGGCTTTGAAATTGTTCATCTTTAAAGCCTAAAAGTTCATGCACGTTATCATCAAAGTAACAGCCGATTCCGGTGCCGCGAACACCTGCGGCTTCTGCTTCCAAATAGAGCACTTGCCCTATCAAGCCGCACTCCCAGAATAAACGCCGGTATTGCCACGGTGTAGTGTCGAGGGTTTCGCTGAATTCTGCGACCATGCCCAGACTAAATGCGCTGTCGCTGGCGATAGGTTGATGGCAGGAAAGGTTTTTGGCGGTTAGCCTAAAGTCCCCCGAATACAAATGGTAAAGCGGTATTTGATCAGTTACTTTTTGCCAATCTAAATCAGCCAGGGTTGCGGTTTGTAATTTTTCCAAGGCATCAAGATCTCTTGGCAGTGCGTATAAACCGGGTTCTAGTCCTTCAACGCGATGCACAAAAATAAATAAATGTATTTTGGGCGACCAACGCCAATGTTCAAAGGCGGCTGTGGTGGGTAACACGGCAGCCAGCATCCGGTAAAAGTCAGTTTGTGGTAGTAGCGACATTTTGCCGTCAAACTGTTGGGCGCTGCGGCGTTGACGGATAATGGCCGTGGCTGTTTTTGTGCCGGATGATTTCATTGTGTGTCGTCGGACGGCTTGCCAGTCAGATTCTACCGTTCTTGGTTTGCTGGCGGCAGTTGCAACTTCATCAATGATTGGCCATTTGTATAAATGATAGGCACGAAGGCTATCGGCTTTGCCAAACCAAGTGCCTGCTTGGGCTACTTCTATCAGCGTATTACTATCTAATGGTTTACCAGCGGGATGGGGTGTAATCCGGCAAATAATATCCGGCATTTCATGTTCCAGCACCTTAAAGTCATCGGTACGATTAAGCCCTAAGAGCGTGGCAATGTCATCATCGGAGGCTTCAGCCAATAATTCAATTGACCAACCCAATGTCGCTGACGCGTAACGCAGTGCTCCCAAGGCATGACCGATATCATGTTGGCAATAACGAAAAGCTCTTTCACCGTATTTCCAGGCTTCCCGCCAATGGACTGAAGATAAACCAATTAACAGGCCGGACTCTTCAATAGTGTTGGAAAATCGACAACGTTGTTCAAGCGTATGGTCGTGACTGACATAATGGTAAACTCCGGATTGAATAAAATCATTGCCGGTACTGATTAGATAAGCTTCGGTCGGATGCAGGTTGCCACTGGAAGGATTACAACGCAAGGCCCAGCGACTGGGGCCGAATTGTTTCCAGGCCGACAAGCCAAAAGCCAGCTCCAGCAACAAACCTGCATTAGCCAGATTTACCGGTTTTGGCGGGATTATTTCCGGGGTATCCAGATCGGTAAACAACGGTTCAAGGTCTGTTCCCGGTTTGGGCAAGGCCACAATCTCACAACCGGAAAAGTGCCGAAATTGATCGGGTTGATCATCCCAGTCCAAAGATTCGGGGCCTTTGGCGTAGCGCTCCGTCCGGTGTTTGGTACGATTGTGGTAGTTTAAAACAGTTTCAGTTTGCTGGGTCATAATGCATTAAGTTTAAGTAGGATCAGCTATTGTTTATGATTTTATGCTTACCGATGCCGGTTGCGGTTTGCAACATTGACCGAATCGCTTAAACACTCCAATAGATTTCAAAGCGTGAGTGCCGAGCTATAGTCGCGACGAAGGCGTCGCTGTAAAACAGCGTGGAAAAATGTCCAGGGGATCGGGGAAAACAGCGTCAAAAACTGTCCACCCTGATATGTGTCATGATCCGGTATTTTACCGGAGCA
>CAIMDR010000572.1 GCA_903839795.1 uncultured Methylococcaceae bacterium
AGGGCATCGGAAAATTTACCTCACCGGATACGGTAGCCGTAGAAACTGAAGAGGGCATCCAAACTATCCGCTTTGATCAGGCCATTATTGCGGCCGGTTCACGTCCGACTAAAATACCGATTTTTCCTCATGATGATCCACGCTTATGGGATTCAACGGATGCGTTGGAATTAAAAGAAATCCCTAAAAAGCTGTTGATTGTCGGTGGCGGTATTATTGGTTTGGAAATGGCAACGGTTTACCATGCGATGGGTTCAGAAATCAGTGTGGTTGAGCTCATGGATCAAATCATTCCGGGCTGTGATAAAGATTTGGTGACGCCTCTCGCCCGACGCATAAAAAAGCAATATAAAAATATCTGGCTGGACACTCGCGTAACGTCTATTGAATCTCACGATGAAGGTCTGAAAGTCTTTTTTGAAGGCAAAGGCGCACCAGAATCCGAACTGTTCGATGCCGTGTTGGTGGCGGTAGGCCGCAGACCCAACGGACCGTTAATCGGTGCGGATCTGGCGGGCATTACGGTTGATCAACAAGGCTTTATTGCCGTCGATAAGCAACAACGTACCAATATCGGCCATATTTTTGCCATCGGCGATATCGTCGGTAATCCGATGCTGGCGCACAAAGCCGTACACGAAGGCAAAGTAGCTGCCGAAGTGACTGCCGGCCATAAAGCCCACTTTGACGCGCTGACTATTCCTTCCGTTGCCTATACCGATCCTGAAATTGCCTGGATGGGACTCACCGAAAACCAGGCCAAGCAACAAGGTATCGAATACGACAAAGCGGTATTCCCTTGGGCAGCCAGTGGCCGTTCCTTATGTATCGGTCGCAAAGAAGGCATAACCAAAATACTCTGTGAAAAAGGCACCGGCAAACTGCTGGGTGCCGGTATGGTCGGCACCAACGCCGGCGAGTTAATTGCAGAAGCCGTACTGGCACTGGAAATGGGTGCGGATGCCGAAGACATCAGTTTAACCATTCATGCACATCCCACCTTGGCCGAAACCTTTGGCTTTGCCGCTGAAATGATTACCGGTACGATTACCGATCTATATATCAAAAAATAGCGGTTGGTTTGTTAAAGCTTTTACCACGAAGACACGAAGATCACGAAGTTTTTAGTTTAGAAATTAATAAGGTTGGGCAACAGTTTTATCGTTGCCCAACATTTTGATAATCAAGATTGTGAAGCCAACAATGGCAATATCAGGCAAGAAAAGATGCCCCCCGACCTTGGCTAATGGCAGCAATTCAATGATAAACTTAACAAGACCCTATCATGAACTTTGAGTGGGACCCAAAAAAGCCGCAGCAAACTGGCGCAAGCATGATGTATCTTTTGAGGAAGCATCCAGTGCATTGCGTGATTTATTTTCTGCTACTGCTCACGATCCAGACCATTCAGACGATGAAGATCGGTTTGTGACATTTGGGGTATCCTCGCAAGGTCGATTATTGACGGTATCGCACACTGATCGCGGAAATGCGATTCGCATCATTTCCGCACGACTGGCAACCAAAGTAGAAAGGCAAATCTATGAAGAAGATTAAATCAGAAACGATGGATGAGCTTCGGCCTGAATATAAAAGGTCGGATTTTGGCACGATTGTGCGTGGCAAATATGCAAATCGAATTAAAGCGGAAACTAATGTTGTCCTCCTTGAGCCAGATATTGCCCAAGCTTTCCCAAACGATGAGGCGGTGAACAAAGCCCTTCGGTATTTGCTGGAGGTCGCTGAAGCATCAACTCGCCTAACCGGGCGCGGGTATGGTCAAACTTAATACTGGTGAATTAATCGCTGAGGTCGCGATTGAGGTCGTAGGTTGGGCAACAGTTTTATCGTTGCCCAACACATCAAAGCGGTAAATCATTGGCATACAGATTAGAGGAAGCGCTATGACCACAATTACATTCGATACTCTGAATTTTGTACAGCGGCTGGAATTCAGCGAGGAACAAGCAGAAGTTATTGTGCGCGTAATTACTGATACCCAAGAAACATTGATAAGCAACCAATCGCTTGATCATCGTCTATCTCAAACAAAATTACGCCTGGATGCACGCTTTGCACAAGTTGATTCTCATCTTATTCAGGTTGAGCAACGCTTAATCATTAAGCTGGGCGGCCTTATAGCGGTATCAGTTGGCATAGTGGCTGCACTGGTGAAGCTGTTATAAAGGATTGGTGGCGATTTTATTAAAGCTATTTCACCACGAACGACTGCATGGATGCAGGAGGTAGAGCACCAATAGTAGGCTCCTTAAGAGACGCAGGAGCAGTTGCCGAGACACGAAGAACACGAAGTTTTTTGATTAGAATATTATTGTTGGGTTAGGCGATAGTCGTAACCCAACGCATTAAACCAATAAATGTTGAGTTACGCTATCGCTAACCGGATCTACGGTATCTTTACGTGATCACAAAGAAGATTTGGAGAGATTAAATGAAATTCAGTGTAACAATAGACCGTGACGAGGATGGTATTTGGGTCACGGAATGTCCTGCTATCCCCGGTTGCGTCAGTCAAGGTAAGACTAAAGATGAAGCTCTGGTAAACATTCATGATGCAATTTATCAATGCCTACAGGTTCGCGCTGAGCGAGGTATGCCTTTAACTATTGAGACTCGGCAAATCGAGGTAGCAGCTTAATGCCACCTTCGATTCCAATTCTCAAGGGACGCGATGTTGTTCGCGTGTTCGAATCACTGGGATGGCAAGTTGTGCGGCAAAATGGAAGCCATATTATTATGATTAAGGAAGGAGAAATAGCCACTTTGTCTATTCCCGATCATCGGGAAGTTGCAAGAGGCACCTTACGAAACCTAATTCGCCTGGCTGGTTTGACGATAGCTGAGTTTGTAGCAGCGGTGTAAAGCGTATTCATAGCTTGATATACGGAAACCAGTCGGAAACCTCCAACCCCAACCGGACGTTTAAAGGCCTCAACACAAAAAAAGTGAACAGCAATAAGGAAACATCCCGTTGGGATGAAGCCAAAGATTGGGAAGGGGTCGGCATCCCTCCTCAATCCGCGCCCGATAAAGCAACGTCGCTTCGCTTGTTGCGGGGGCGCTCCTTTCGGCCTAAAGGCCGAGGTCTTAAACCAGCAAAGAAGATTGATAACAGGAACAGATATTGCAAAATCACATTACCAGCACAACCCTGTAGTACCTATCCAGCGACCACCCAAAAAATAAGTTACGAAGCCTTATCAAGACTTGCAATCTATCTACCAGAACGTTTGGCAGCCACCTATTAAATCCTGAAGCCACACGCATGCACTTTATTCAAGTTCGCTCCCTAACCGCCATTTTTATCCTTACGTTAATAAGCGGTTGCGCG
>CAIMDR010000573.1 GCA_903839795.1 uncultured Methylococcaceae bacterium
ACTTTTAATCCACTATTTTTACTTGCTTTTTTTAAATTAACCTAAAAACGTATTTGAGCCACAGATAAACACGGATTTAATGAGATAAATAACGCGTTAGATAATTTTTTTTGATCACCCTTTTGGCAAATTGTCAGTCATGAGTAACATCATGTATTATGGGTGCTTATCTGTGTAAATCTGTGACTAAATGAGGTTTTTAGGATTAAACATGCACTTAAAAGGCGCTAAGTGAACTGGGTATTTCCTTCCCAATACATCGCCTAAAGTAACCCACAACAAATAAACCTCCACAGATAAACCGATTAAACCTAAATCATAATCTCTATGAATCTGTGGCAGCTTTTGCCGTAAGTATTGTGCGAATTACAAGAATAGTAATAGATTTTGGATAAGGCAATTTTTAGATGACTAAAAATTGCCTTATGATGATGACCAGAACAGGATTAGCCAGAAACAGCCGATAACTCCAGCCATGATGAGTAAACTCTACTGAAGAGTGCTTATCCCTTCGCAGCCCTCTGCCGCCTGGCTTCTTTAGGATCATGAATCAAAGGCCTATATATTTCTACTCTATAGGCCTGTTTTAATGGCTGGTCTAGCTTGCAAACATTGCCAAAAATACCGGCTTTTAAATTTGTCGCCTCTATTTCCGGAAAACGGCTCAACACCCCTGATGCAGTTATCGCTTGCTCAACGGTTGTGCCCGCTGGCATGTTAAGGGCGACAATCACTTGTTGCTCCTGATTGGCGTAAGCCACTTCTACATCAATCATTACTTCATCCATAAACTTGCTTGGCTCGACTGGTAAAAGAACTCACCATGGTATTACATATCTGGTTAAAGACCACACCGAAGGCAAGACTGGCTAACATGCCTGACATTTCAAATTCCAGATCCAGAGAAATCTTGCTGGCATCTGCACGCAAGGGCATAAAATTCCAGACACCTTCCAGGTAAGAAAAAGGCCCATCCAGCAAAGATACCGTTATCTTGCCACCTTTATCAATCTTGTTTCGGGTTGAAAATGCTTTTTTAAAGCCCCCTTTGGAAATCAGTAACTCTGCCTCAACGATATCGTCTTCACGTTTGATAATCCGGCTGCCACTGCACCAGGGCAAAAATAGCGGATAATCTTCAATGTTATTTACCAGATCAAACATCTGCTGTGCCGAAAACTTAACCAAGGCACTTTTTTCAATAACCGTCATTTAAAGTACTCCGATAACATGCAGGAAGACAAAAAACACAGAGGCTGGCGCTACATAGCTGATTAATAGCTTCCATACTGGATAGGCCAAACCCGCTGGCATATTAAGCTCGTCTTCGCTATGTTGCCGGTGCATAATCCAGCCGGCAAATATTGCGATACAAAAACCGCCAATAGGTAGCATTAAATTAGCGGTTAAGTAATCCAGTAATTGAAAAATACTTCTGTCGAAAATCTTAACATTTGACCAGACATTAAAAGAAAATACCGTACCCAAACCCAGCAACCAGGTTGCCAGTCCCGACCAAACACAAGCTTTTTCCCGACTAAAACCTTTACTTTCAACCAGCCACGCAACGGCAGGCTCAATCAGGGAAATAGAAGAAGTTAAGGCTGCAACTACCAGCATCACAAAAAACAAAATCCCCATCAACCAGCCGCCTGTCATGGCACCAAAAGCAATCGGCAAGGTTTGAAAAATAAGTCCGGGACCCGAATCAGGATGTAAATTATTGGCAAAAACAATAGGAAAGATAGCAATGCCCGCCAATAATGCTACGACCGTATCTGCACCTGCAATCAAAAACGCGGTTTTGGCAATCGATATGCCTTTAGGCAAATAAGAACCGTAAACCATAATAGCGCCCATGCCTAAACTGAGGGTAAAAAAGGCATGTCCCATCGCAGTTAATACCGAGTTACTGGTCAGTTTGCTAAAATCAGGCGTGAATAAAAAATGCAGACCTTGAAAATAGCTCCCGGTGGTCATTGCATATCCGACTAACAAAAGTAGTAACACAAACAAACTAGGCATCAAAAACTGCACCGCTTTTTCCAGGCCTTTGTTAACGCCACGTACCACAATCAGCATGGTTGCCAGCATGAATAACGAATGCCAGAAAATTAGTTGCACCGGACTGCCAACAAAATCATCAAAAATTCCTTTTATCGCTGCGGCATCGGCATCAAAAAAACTGCCCGTAAAAGCTTTTAGAACGTAAGCTGAAGCCCAGCCAGCGATAACGCTGTAATACGACAGGATCAACAAACCTGCAATAATCCCCATCCAGCCTAAATAATGCCAGTTTTTATCGGCACCCGCCTCTTCAGTCAACAACTCCATTGTTTCAATGGGATTACGTTGACTGCGGCGTCCGAGCATGGTTTCGGCAATCATGATAGGAATACCGATCAACATCACACACAGGAGATAAACGATAACAAATGCCCCTCCACCATTCTCTCCGGTAATATAGGGAAACTTCCAAATATTACCCAAACCAACAGCAGAACCGGTTGCTGCCAGAATAAATGCAAAACGTGATGACCATGCATCATGAACTGTTTTTTTTGTGTCCATCATTTTTGAGCGCCCATTAAAAACTCACCTTATTAGTAATATCGAGTAAAATAACAAAAATATTCCTTTTAGTCAGTTTTAAAATCATAATCTGCAAACTATGGCCGAAAAAAATCCAAAAAAAAACAAAACCCAGCCAAATGCAACGATTGCCGTTAATCGCCAAGCCAAGCACGAATATTTTATTGAAGAGCGCTTTGAAGCCGGGATTGTTTTAGAAGGCTGGGAAGTTAAAAGCCTTAGAGATGGCCGCGTTCAGCTTAAAGAAAGTTATGTGGTATTAAGGCGCGGCGAAGCCTGGTTGTCCG
>CAIMDR010000574.1 GCA_903839795.1 uncultured Methylococcaceae bacterium
CGCATACCCAGCTGTGCGCCAGTCGCGCATTTTTCCTTGTGGTATTCCAAAGCGGGGCATCTCGGCAACTGCTCCTGCGTTGCGCTACCTCCTGCATCCATGCAGTCGTTCGTGGTGAAATCCTGCTACAACAAGCCTTCCCAAGGCGTGTACAAGCCCTCAACATTAACGCCGAACATATCCAGCACCCGACCAACCGTTTCGTTCACCATCGCCGTTAATGAATCGGTTTTGCTGTAAAAAGCCGGCATCGGTGGAAACATAATGCCGCCCATTTCCGTTACAACGCCCATATTTCTGATATGCACCAAATTTAACGGCGTTTCACGCGGCATTATCACCAAACGCCTGCGCTCTTTTAAAACAACATCAGCGGATCGTGAAATCAAATTATCACCAAAGCCATGAGCCACCGCTGCCAGCGTTTTCATTGAACACGGTGCAATAATCATTCCTTCAGTTTTAAAACCGCCACTGGAAATACTGGCGGCAATATCATCAATACCATGGGTCACATCGGCCAACTTAAACAGTTCGGCCCGCTTCATATCCATTTCGTGTTTTAAATTAACCACACCCGCATTAGAAATAACAAGATGCGTTTCCCATTCTTCCTGTGCCTGTAAAATTTGCAACATTCTTACGCCGTAAACGGCACCGGTTGCACCGGTCATGGCAATAATCAAGCGTTTTTTCTGAGTCATTTTATAATATTATTGAGTGAGTCATACTGTTTACGTCCACATCTGCGAACGTTTAATAAATCAAGTGGACTGATTTTAATCTGTGTGGCGATTTAAAGTATAACAAGGCCATTAAAAATAATTCACAAAAAGAAAAAATCCACTGCTTTATGGCAAGCAGGCCAAGAGCTTTCCTTTACAAAAACTCGCTTGGATAAGCTCAAAATGGCGCAGGATTTTTGTTTATTCTTATTGCCGGATACTCGGCCGACCCAATGCCTTGCGCAAGTCGTCCAAATAATTTTTACCACCTACCGCCAGCTCATCGACGCAACCGAGAAAAGTAACATTATACCCCTCGACTCTATAAAGATCGGGCTTAAGTCCATTAACATGATTAAGATTAACCAGATGACTTTTATGAATTTGCATAAAATCAGACAATTCATAATCAATTTTCCATTGCTTTAAGGTAGTATGAATACCATCCAGTACCTCACCGTGCACCAGTTTCACCTTAACGGTCTTTCCATTGTAATTGGTTTGAATATATAAAATATCATCCGGCTTTATATATTTTATACACCAAACGGCTTCCTCACGATTTATGGCTTTATGTCTAATCTCAATACGGTTTAGCGGTGGATTTCCAATATTTTGTAGCGGTTGCGCTTTACGTATTCTATCCAGTGCTTGCGCCACTTTGGCATCATCAAGCGGCTTGAGCAAATAACCAAAAGGTTGTACCTGAATCGCAGCTAAAGCAAATTGCGCATCACCGGTCGTAAATACCAGCCAAGGTAATTTGGATAAAGAGTGGCGGTCTATACGATAAGCCAAATCCAAACCGGCACGTTGTCCTTCCGTTTCAATATCAATATCCAGAAATATGCCGTCAATATTGCCGGCTTCTATCAGCGGCCAAGTGCTGGCCGTATCCTCAAAAACACCGACTATCTCTACATCAGGATGCAGCGATAATAAATATTTTAATTCATCTTGAGCCAGAGGCCGATCTTCAACAATTATTACGCGCATTTTTTTCATAATTCACTTCTTTTTGCTTGTTTCAGTAGTGCGACAGTGTGCCTTGACCTACAATACTGTCAAAGCTTAACTCAACGCTTTCGCCAAATATCAAGCGCAAACTTTGCAGTAATTGATGCAGTGCCACCCCGCTGCCCTTATTTTCCGATTGTACCGGGCGCTTGCCCAGCTCAAGTAAACGTTCAGGCGTTATACCTCGGCCATTATCACTTACTTGCAATAATAACAACTCGCCTTCCGTACGCGCACTCACCAGCAGTTGATAAGGTGCCGGACGGCCTTTAAAGCCATGTTTCAAGGCATTTTCCACCAGTGTTAAAAGACAGCCCGGAAGTACCTGTACCGTCAATAATTCTTCCGCAACGGCAAAATCATCCTGTAACTTATCGGCCAAGCCTAAACGTTGCAAGGCCAGAAAACATTGCAGTTGTGCGAGCTCTTGCGCCAGAGTAATGGTATTGAGTCCGGCAAATTGACGCGTATATTGAAAGAAATCCGCCAACTGACCCACATAATATCGGGCCTTGTCAGGATCAGATCTAATCAGCGACCTAAGATCATTCAGCGCATTATTCAAAAAATGAGGATCAACCTGTGCCCGCAAAGCCCGAAGCTCAGCCTGTAAAGCCAGCAAACGTGACTCTTTAGCTTCATTCTCCAGGCGGTCACGATCAAGATCACGCATAATCAAAAAAAACAACATGCATCCCAAGCTATTAATAATACCAACCGGTACCACCACCTCCCAAGATAATGCCAACGCGTCGTTGTAAGGCCGCACGAGCATTAAAATCAGTAATCTATGCAGTAAAGTTCCTGCCATCGCAACCCAAAACACACCGGTTACCCTGTCCACCCAGTGCGGTCGAAGATAGCGTATACCACCCGCAAATAGCCCTAGCAACATAGTGGCTAAACCACTCGCCTGTGCAGCAAAGCCGCCTAATTGGTAGCGTTCCGCGCCCGCCAGCAGGCCTGCGCCCAAGCCGACCCACGGCCCACCTATCAAACCTGAGGCCAGAACCATAGTGTCGCGAAAACCGACGAGAGCCTGAGTTTCTCCAAGTTGGACCGGTATCTGTGCTGCCAAGTCGATTGCCTGTAAATCTTGATGTATATCGATGGGGACACCACTGTGCGTACCTATGATAGCCAGCAAAGCAAATACCAATATGGCCGGAATCCGGTAACGCCATGTTACTTCAGCGCCACGCAAGGCCTGACGCAACCATTCAAAACGGATGGCAATAAACGCGGCAACGACGACAATAAAAAGCTTCGGTATTATTTGCACAATTATATCAAACCAATGCAAGCAAATAGATACACCCGATAAATTCATTGCTTATCCAACTATTAACTGAAAAGTGAAGCTTATCTTAGCAGACTTACCAACACTCATCCTCGCCATTCACCCTTAAAAACCGGTCTTTCACGTGATAAATACAGCCATTGATACACACCCTATCGTAACGGCTTTTAATTTCTGAATAATAGCACTCGCATTGACAAGAAACTGAAGGTGGTTTTTATATGAAACGGGGTAGTGGATGCTTTCCTTATCAGTCATCTCAGTAGCCATTTCTGATGCCGGTCGCGGTTTGCAGCCCCGACTGAAACGTTTGAAGGCTTCGATTAAAAAACCTTCTCACGCTTCACTATTTCTTGGGTAGTTCTGATCGAACAAGGCCATGTAAATCGTAGAGAGGATAAACGTAATTTTAAGCGGGTTCGTTCATTCTTTATTCATCTTTATTAGCCACAATGGCTACCGACTTACGGTGGGGGACAGCCTGTTTTTTAGTGCATTAGAAAGGCGGCAGTTACCTTTAATTTTCTTGAGTTCACCTTGATGGTTCATAGTCAAAAGTGTCCTGCCGTAAGTTGGAAGCCGCCACCATTTTTTTAAAAATTTTTTAATCAATTACAGGAAATATAATCATGAAAAAATTTAAGAAACAGACTTTAATCGTTATTAGTGGCTTAACAATGCTGGTGAGTGCCGGAACTGCATTAAGCTCTACAACCAGTGCAGCGGCAACAATTGACTGGAGCACCTTCGCTATTACCGGTTATGGATTGGGATTAAATGCGGCACCAAGCTATACCTTAAACGGCCAGAACTCAAACACCTCATCAAGCGTGAGCGATTGGGTTAACTGGAATGGTAATACCTCGAACAACTCCCGTTCATTTAGTGCCAGCACAGAAGGAACCGGTGCAGGCAGCGGTTCTGCAAGCGCTTCGCGTAATGCCAATATAAATATCTTGGGCACCGGTTTTCTGGTGCTATCTGCAAACTATGCGATTAACGCGGCGATTAACGAGAATAATAATGGCGGGTCATATTACAATTACGATTACAATTCAGCAAGTGCTTCAGTTAATTTTAACTTAAGCAACAATTCTTCAATCAGCAGTGGCACCTCCTCTTCTCAAGCCAACATTAGTTTGGGATCGCCATGGTGGTACGGAAATTCAACCCTGACAGCTGATCAAAAACAAGGCACTTTAGCCGTTGGCGTGATGGTTAACAACGGCGATGTGTTAAATTTTTCAAGTGCTGTTTCTGCTAATGCGCATGAAATTAATTCAATTATATTTAACCCTATTACGTTTAGTGGTGGGGATAGTGGCCTCATTATGACTGCTATTGATCCTGGATTTTATAATCCCGGAGTCTTATATAACTATGATTTTGTTGCAACCTTTGACCCTCCTGTTTTAGCAACCCTTACAGCAGTACCAGTGCCTGCTGCACTGTGGCTGTTCAGCACCGCGTTGGTTGGGCTCGTTGGCTTGGGTCGCCCTAAAAAAGCGGTTATGGGGTAGCGTAATAGGAGGCGCATTAGTCACGAAAAATGCGCCTCCGTTCTTTCGCAAATTTGGCTATCAACTTAACACGGGACAGACCTGGCAGGTTTTGTAAGCCTGACAGGTCTAACTTCGGTCTTTTTGTCCTGACTAAAGTGGTCAGCCGCTAATTTTATTACACTAAGAATAAAATCGCTAAACCATAGGGAGTTTACTTGTGAAAAATTTAAAAAAGCGAGCTTTTACAATCTTCAGCGGCTTGATGATGATCATGAATGCCGAAACCGCACTAAGCTCTACAACACAGGCGTCTGCCATAATCGATTGGAGTACTTTCAGCATTACCGGTTACGGTCTGGGGTTAAATGCCGCGCCAATCTTTACTTTAAACGGACAGTCCTCGAACGCCTCATCAAGTGTGAGTGATTGGGTCAGCTGGACTAGTGACACGCCAAACAACGCCCATTTATTGGGTGCCCATATAGAAGGAACAGGTGCAGGCACCGGTTCTGCCAATGCCTCGCGCAGTGCCAATTTAACTATTTCCGGAAGCGGATTTCTGGTGATATCAGCCGACTATGCAATAAACGCGGTAATCGCCGCAAACAACTGTTATGGCTATTATTGTTATGATCAAAACTCAGCCAGTGCTTCAGTTAATTTTAATGTAAACAATAATTCTTTAATCACCAGCGGCTCTTCTGCTTCCCAAGATAACCTTAGTCTTGGAAATCCAGGGTGGAATAACGCGTATTCAGGCTTAACGTCTGCTCATAAACAAGGGATTTTGTCCGTTGGCCTTATGGTTAATAACGGCGATATCTTAAATTTCTCAAGTGCTCTTTACGCTTCTGCCCATGACAATGGACTTAGCCCAATAACAACTGTACCCGTACCGGCCGCAATAGGGCTGTTTGGCACAGGATTGATTGGGCTCGTTGGCTTGGGACGACGCCGATAAATTTATAGCATAGGGCGTTAACAGATACACCAAGGTTTCTGTTGATGACTAACCCTATGCTCTGATCCTACGAAGAATAGCGACTAACCAAGGTGGGACAAGCCGTCATTACAGGCTTTGCTTACTCATAAGCAACACTTGTATATCGTATAACACTGTCCAATCTTGATACCTAAAATTAGATTTCTACTTTTAAAGTGAGTAAAGACATGAAAACATCTATTCAAATATTATCCCCGTTTCGACTCTCGACATTATTCTTATTGATGTTGATCCTAATACCACAGCCAAGCTATAGCGAGTCTAACAACAGGAAAATAGAAAATTGGCTTAATTCAGCGCAAAAAGATTTTTTAAAAATTCATTCTATTCTTGTCACCTCCAGCACACCGTCATTCTCCATAGATGAAC
>CAIMDR010000575.1 GCA_903839795.1 uncultured Methylococcaceae bacterium
CATCCATAGAGTTAACGAGCCCCAACCGCAACCTAGTTCGAGTATCTGTTGTCCATCAAACAATTCAGCACGTTCGGCTGTAAGGGCTAACATCTGAGCAATAAAAAATCACTTTTAACCCGGCATAAAAAAAGGCGTACCGAAAACGGCACGCCTTTTTTAGGCTTAAAAACTTACGCTTTTAGCGTCTCAAGTATTTCATTAAAGCCTTCAACTCTTAATTTAGCCGTCTTGACCAGATCAATACCGGTATCAACCACCATTTTGCAAAGTCCGGGTATTTTGTACACCATCAAGCATAAATAACCCACTGCCGGAATGGCAATCAAAGCGCCAATAAAACCATGAAGTCCGACAACACCCATTAATTTTATTAGCAATGCAATTGCATCTAATGGCAGTAAAACCATAGCGGCAAAATAAGCGATTACCATGAATGTAAATAGTACAAAAACCACAAACTGAAGTAGTCTTACCAACGCAACATTAACTTTTTTCATAATTACTTTCAATTTCCTGAATACTTTAAAAGGCCTTTATAAATCAGCAAAATTTACTGACTGCAATTATTTTTGTCAAAAAGCCATACTTTTTGAAGGTGAAAATTATACCTTAAAGCGATCAAATTACTTCATTTTTCTTGTCCTTAAGAAAAAACCGATACAAAACAGACCCGGCAACAAAGCCGCCTAAATGAGCCCACCAAGCCACATCTATCGTCGTACCTTCAAAAATGATTGAGGTCGTTGCATTATGTAGTTGTAACATAACCCACAAACCTAAAAAAGCGATGGCGGGTATTTGAAAGACCATCGGTGGAAAAAACACGATCACACTTTCAAGCGGATAGAGAAAAAAATAAGCCGCCAACACGCCCGCTATCGCACCCGAAGCGCCAATAACCGGAATATCAAGCAGGGGATCAAAATACCATTGCAAAATCGTTGCAAACACGCCGCAGACTAAATAAAAAATTAAAAAAGGTAATCTTCCCATTCTGTCTTCAACATTATCACCAAAAATCCACATAAACCACATATTCACCAGTAGATGTGTCCACGTTGCATGTAAAAATAAATTGGTTACAAACGATAGATAACCATCAAAAGCCAAACCCGCATTGAGCACAGAATAACGAATCGGCACCATACCATAACGACTTAGCAGGCTAATAGCTAATTGATCCGGCATTAATTTCATCGTGATAAAAATGCTGGTACAGACCCCTATTATTCCCCATGTTACATAAGGTTTATGTAAGCAAGGCGCAGTATCTCTAATCGGTATCATGGTTTTTACCCTTTTGCGTATTAAAAAACAGTTGGGGAACGGTAATAAAACAGAGCATATTGGCCTTATAAAATCACCATTTCTAGGCAAAGCTTACCAGTTAAAACCTGATTAGCAATGCAAAGGAGGCTGTCCTGTTGATTTAAATCATAACGCCTTATAACAAAAAGTTTATAATGACAAAAAAATTCGTCATTTAGCCTCTGCGTAACCGCAACAACCACTCAAAATTAATGCAGCCTACTCCTACAGACACTCCGCTATCATTCTCAAGCTTATCACTCGCTGAACCCCTGCTTAGGGCAGTCAAAAAGCTGGGCTTTGAGCAACCCACTCCTGTGCAACAACAGGCCATTCCGTTGGCGTTGGTGCACAAAGACCTACTGGTCAGTGCCGAAACAGGCAGCGGCAAAACCGCCGCATTTTTGTTGCCGACACTGCATCATCTGCTTACTTTATCCTCCAGTAAACCCGGTACTCGCGCACTCATACTGGCACCCACCCGTGAACTGGCGCAACAAATCTTTAAACAATGCCAGCAGTTAATTGAGTTTACTGACCTTACCATCGGCATCATCACCGGTGGTGATGACTTTAGACTACAGCAAAACATGCTCCGCAGAAATACGGAACTGGTTATTGCAACGCCCGGTCGTGTTCTGGAACTGATGGAACAGGAAATACCCAACTTCAGCAATCTTGAAATCCTGATTTTGGATGAAGCCGACCGTATGCTGGACATGGGCTTTAGTGAAGATGTATTAACCATCACCAAAAGCTGCAATACCGACAGACAAACTTTGTTGTTTTCTGCCACGCTAACCCATTTTGGCGTAATCAAAATGGCTGACAAGATTCTAAAAGATCATAAAGTAGTCGCCCTAAACACACTGCACGATGGTCATCGCAATATTGAACAGCAAATTGTCGTCGCCGACGATAATGATCACAAACAAAAACTGTTAGCCTGGTTACTGCTTAACGAAACCTACGACAAAGCACTGGTATTCACCAACAGTAGAATTCAGGCTGATTTGCTGCGCGGCCCGTTGCGGGGACAAAAACTCCGGGTTGGCGTATTGCATGGCGAAATGGATCAAAAAGACCGCAACCGCATGATGCAATTATTCCGCGAGGGTGAAGTTAAAGTCATGGTAGCGACAGACCTTGCCGCGCGTGGCTTGGATATCAAAGGCATCAACCTGGTTATCAATTTTGATGTCCCCAGAAACGGCATCAACTATATACACCGGATAGGCCGTACCGGTCGGGTTGATGAGTTGGGACTCACCATCGCTCTGGTAAAAAGCACCGAATGGAATTTAATGTCAGGTATTGAACGTTTCTTAAAACAGAAATTTAAACGCCGCACCATTAAAGAATTGGAAGGCAAATATAAAGGCC
The DNA here is from genome assembly GCA_903839795.1 of uncultured Methylococcaceae bacterium. Taxonomy (GTDB): domain Bacteria; phylum Pseudomonadota; class Gammaproteobacteria; order Methylococcales; family Methylomonadaceae; genus Methylobacter_C. The sequence continues at coordinate 2,695 of CAIMDR010000575.1, forward strand.
CCAAAAAACTTAAAGCATCGGGTAAAGCGGCCGGTATAAAAAACAAAATAGAACCCAAAAAAGTAGCCGCGGAAAAAGTAAAAATACGTCACCGAGACAAAAAAAATGTGGGTAAACGCCGCGCCCCAACCGCTCATACAGTTGAACAACCTGTAAAGCCGCAAGAACAACAAGAGTAAACAAAATACATCCAAAGACAAATCGTCAACAAAAGACACGAAAAGTACGAAAAATTAGCTTATAAAGCAAATCTTTTTTACGTGGGTCTGCTTTTTTGGGGCTATCAACACTTGACAGCTCTACCTTCGGAACTTTTGTACTGGAATTTAAAGTTTTTATATTCTCGGACAGCTTGATAGATATCTACACAAATCGTAAATATTCACCTCCCCCTTTAAAAAAGGGGGTGAGCACAGCAAGAGGGATCGAATACTTATAAAGCAATAAACTGCTTCAAATTTCATATACAAAAATATTCATTTGATAATTCGCTCTCCGTTAATAGGTAAGTCAACCTGCAACTGGAGTCCTGGTTGAGCAGTTTCAACCGATTGGCACTGGTTCG
>CAIMDR010000576.1 GCA_903839795.1 uncultured Methylococcaceae bacterium
CACCCTAACCCGTTCGTCGCGTTGTTCCTGCAAGCTTTGTCGTTGGTTTTGCAATTGCGGCAAATCGCTAACAAACTCAAAACGCAGCGTCAGTTCCTGGCAGCGTTGTTCTATTTTTTGTTGGCTTTTTAAAAAGTTTTTCGTTTCAGCTTTTTCCTCATAAATGGCTGAATGACGATTTTCCAGCGCCTGAATATCCGTAACCAACGCCTTAAACTGCCGGGTCAGTTGTTCAACCGTATTAATGTAATAAGCTTCCCACTCAGTTAAGCCTTGCTCAATTACAGGTCGCCACACAATAACCTTGCCACGTAAAATGCGGCGTGTTTGCTGGCTGTCTTCCATGTCGGCAATGAGCATTTGATTGCGAAACACTGCGTCATACTGGGATTTGTCGTAGTTGACATCGGCAAAAGACTTGTCCCATTCACTTTTAAAATCGACACGGCGATCCTGTAAATCGTTTTTAAAAATTTCCAGCAAATAATTTTTCACTTCCTTGCTGTCCAAACGATCCAGTCGCAAAGTTCGGGTCAAAATGCGCTGATACGTTGCCGCTTGGGAGGTAAATTCCAGTGGAAAAATAGTAAAATCGGGATCATCCGAACGTTGTTTTTGACGATTGCCGTACAACAAGGCACGTAACTCGGCTTGTGGATATATTTTGGCAGGCTTGCCACACTCAAACAGCCGACCTATTAACTTGGGTTGCGTAACCAGCTTGCCATCATCTAACCGGTAATCATCAAGATCAAGACTGCCTTGATAAGCAAAGTATTCATAATCATGGCTTAAGCCCTTGCCAACACAACCAATCACCGCCATGCCGGACGGCAACAATACTTCCAGTAGAATATAAGCACTGTTGTCCGGAAAATAAAAACGCCGGGTATTTTCAAAGCTGTGCGCCCCAAACTCCATATTGTTTTTATTAAGGATAAGCAGAAACTGCAAAGCATTAATCAAACTGGTTTTGCCGGTATTGTTCGGCGCGATAATCGATACTGAATCATCCAGCGGCAATTCGGCGCGGCTGTAACCGGCGCTGTTTAATAACACCAACTTTTGAAAACCGTACTGTATCAGGCTCAAAACAACGCCTCCTCAACATCGTCCACCTGAAGCTGATCGGGTCGCTCGGCCTGCGCCAGCTCCTCAAACAAATCCAGGTAACGATGCACGGCGGTCAGCAGGCGATAAGCTTGGTCTTCAAACACCAAAAAACCGACGCGTGCCGCACTGTCCAAAATTTCTTTTAACATCTGCGGACTGTTCATTTCTTCGGCTTCCAGGATGGCGTGATATTGCTGCCACAGTTTTTCAAGCAACGCCGCATCAAGCCGCCACTGCTGAAACTGGAATAAATGCAAACCTTGATCCGCTTGATATTCAAACAGCAACATCAACAACAAAGCCAGTCGACGGGTTAGTTTGCCGGTATAAGAACTGGCTTGATCGGTTTTAAAATAAGCAAAACCGCGCCCATCCACGACCAATACAAAACCTAATGCGGCAAACAAGTCCTGATAGTGGCTTTGCTGATTTTCCAGTTCCACCCAAAGCTCGGTATCCTGCAAACGGTTTAAATGCGCCCCGGAACTTAATAGTTTAAAGAGCGGCTGTAGCTGGGTCAGTTGGGTCAAATTAAGGGTCATAAAGACTTAAGTGTATGGCTGTGTAAGCGAATTGCGACTTGCTTGAGGGCAATGCGCGTTTCTTTGGGATCGGGAATGGCGACAACATCCGCCAAGCGAATAAACGTGTGGTAAAGCCTTAACAAGGTGATGTCCTGATAATGACCGTAATGGCCGGTTAACCAGTGCATCAAATCCGTTAACGGCAAACTCTGATACAGGTGTTCGCGAATGGCATCTTCATCCACCTGCTCTAATTGTATATGAGTGTCTTCAGCGGTCAATTCCGGAAAATCAACGGCTTTAGGTTGATAATGCCGCACTTGTTCCATTAACGTCAACAACTCTGGCCCGATGGCAATGGATACCGTGCGTTCTTTACGCCAAACCGGCAAACTCTGTTGCGAAAGAGTTCTGCGCAAACCTTTTTTACGCACCTCACCCAGTAATTGCCCAATCGCGGCGCTTAACCGGTTATGTCGACGCAACTCTTCCCGTAGCGGCATCAAGGTGTTGGTGCATTGTTTCAAAGCGAGCAGTCCGTTTTGCCGTAACTCCTTAACCCTAAAGCCTATTTGTCGCAACAATCGCTGATGACTGTATAAACCGCCTTGAACCAGTAATTGCTGAGCCAGGGCTTCCAAAACTTTTTCGGCCTCTTCCAGCAGCGGATAAAAACTCCCGCCCGCGCCGGTATCCATCAGTTCGGTCATCGGTTGTACATAACGGTCATAAGCATCCAACACTTCACGATAACGCTTGGCCAACGGCATCTTCTCGTCAGCGGCTTTGGC
>CAIMDR010000577.1 GCA_903839795.1 uncultured Methylococcaceae bacterium
AACGCCAATGCCTGTTTAACGCTGGCTCCCTGTGCGCCGCAAGGCTTGGGCTTTGACAGCCAGCATAGTTATTATCAACTGTTTACCCGCTTTGGCCGGCATGGTGATATTGCTGTTCATCAAGAAGGCAAGCCGTTTAAAAATCCGGTGTTATTGGCACAAACTGCCGCCGTCTTTAGTACCCCGCCGCCCACGTCCGGTTTTATTGGTCAAGGCATTGGTGGTGACGGCGACTTGTCCAAAACCCTCAAGGCCACCATTCATCAGGGCTACGCGCCAGTGATTGCGATTAATGTTAATTTTAGGGATTGCCCATGACCCATTTTTTAAATCACTACACCCTCAAATATACCCCACTTTCACCGTTGCACATTGGTACGGGTGACAGTTACGAACCTACAAACTACGTTATCGATGACGGTACATTATACGAATTCGATACCGGTGCCGTGGTGCAGGCGTTAACTTCTAATGATCGGAAGGAACTGACAAAAATTGTTGGAGGTAAGCCTGACACCCAGATGCTTAAAGCAGTACAAAAGTTTTTTTATGATAGGCGTGAAGCTTTAAAGCCTTGGGCGATCAATGCAATTCCGGTACTGGATGGCGTAGTAAAACTATACAACAGTCGAGTGGGCCAAACGGCTAACCACGAAGGCGGTGGCAACCAAGTTCTTAATAAATTGGAAATTGATCGAGCCGCTTACAATTCGATTACCCGTCAGCCAGTGTTATTCGGATCATCGGTTAAGGGTGCGATACGCACCGCAATGTTAAATCAAACAAATAAAGGTCAATCCTTACCGCTAATAGAGGATCGTAGAACAGGAAGAAAACGTAAAGAAAATAACCTTGAGCTACAACAGCGAGTGTTTGAATTCCGTGCTGGAAAATTTGAACTTGATCCAATGCGATTGATCCAGGTGGGCGATGCGACTTGGGATGCGCGAGATAATTTACCAACAGCGCAAGTATTTATAACTGTCAATCGTAAAAAACACAAGGTAGTTGATGAGCATGGTAATGAAAGGAAAAGTCAGGCGGAAAATAATCAAAATTTGTTTAAGTTACTTGAATGCGTTCCACCTTGGCGGTATCGTGCTTTTGGTGCGCAACTAACTATTCAACAAGTCAATAGTTTGCAAGCCGGTTCGGCAAATTCAAAGCTACCTAAAAGCGAATTGCGTTTTACAATTCAACATATCGCCAAAACATGTAGCGCCTTTTATTTGCCTATTTTAAAAGCTGAATTGACGTTAATGCGTGAACGCGGATTTCTTGATAAAAAATGGGACTTAAACATCCAAGTACTCCTAACGGCAATGGCAGATAAAATGCTTAAAGGTCAGGTTTTCCTGTTGCGAGTCGGACGCCATTCTGGCGCAGAAGCGGTAACATTAAATGGTGTGCGCAATATTAAAATTATGAAAGCGAATCCAGAATATCAGCAACAAACCAAAACTATCTGGCTAGCGGCACAAACCAAAGACCAACGTACCGATTTGTTACCATTCGGTTGGGTTCTTGTTGAAGTTGAATCCGGTGATATCCTTGAGACCGACTGGTCTGAATTGAGAGAACTTTGCGCAAATCAACATGAAGACGCACAGTTTTGGGCTGAGAAACATACTCAGCAAACGACTCGTTATGAACAAATCCGCTTGGAAACCCAGCTACGTCATAAGCAAGAAGAAATTGAACGTTGCCAACAAGCTGAATTAGCAGAACAAGTTGAAAAAATACGTTTGGCAAAGGAACAAGCAGATCAACAACGTCGAGCATCAATGACCGAACAACAGCTGCAAATTGAAACCCTAACTCAACATCTTCAACAAAAACAGGCAATCAAAGTTCGTGAACAAATCGGCGGCCCGCTTTACAGTGCGATGCGTGAATTGATCAATCAAGCCAGCGAATGGTCGACTGACGATAAGGCGCAGTTGCTAAGTGTTGCTAAACAGATACTTGAATTGATTGGAGCAGGCAGTAATAAGAAAGCTAAGGAATTACTTAAAAACTTACAATAATGGCTTATAGTTTTGCGGTAAAAAATCGTAGGAGCGACGCCCTCGTCGCGATTTAAAATATTTTAATCGCGA
>CAIMDR010000578.1 GCA_903839795.1 uncultured Methylococcaceae bacterium
CCCGTCATAAATCTATGAAAAAGAAGTCATTGCAATATTTACGGATGCATACCAACATGGAAAGCGTCATTGATGAACTGGCACCCAATTTTCTGGGGAAAGGGACTATTAACGGTAATGATGACAAAGTGCCTTACGGCTTATTTGTTGAGGCGGTTGAACAAGCGCCGATCGCGATTTCGATTACCGATAAAAAATCCAACATACTTTATGTTAATGAAGCATTTTCCAAAGTCACCGGTTACCATTCGTCGGATATTCTGGGAGAAAATGAATCATTGTTGTCAGACAAATCGACACCCAGAGAAGTCTATTACGATTTATGGCATACCATCACCGCCAAGAAAACATGGCATGGCACGTTATGTAACCGCCATAAATCCGGTCATCGTTATCTCGCTGATTTGACGATAGCGCCCATGCTGGATGAGCATGGCGTTATTACTCATTTTATAGGCATGCATCGGGATATTACCCAGTCTTATGAATCTGAAAAAAAGGTTATTAATCACAAACTGTTAATCGAATCGGTCATTAATTCGTCACCCATTGCCATGGTGGTTATTGATGATCAAGATCGGGTGATTTTAGATAATCATAACTATAAAGCACTGGTTACTGATCTGGATAAAGGGGAACCGGCCGCCTTTTTTTTACAGTTGCTGCGGAATGAAATGGGGGATTTATGGCAACAAACACAAATAAATGAACTAGGCTTTAATAATCGTGAGTTTAGAATAGAAGGCAAAGGCAACCGAAGTCCTCGCTGGTTTTCCTGTGCAGGAAACTGGTTTATCGAAAACGAGGTTAATGCCGATGCATTTTTTGATAATACTTCCAAGCAGTACCTGATACTCACCATTACCGATATTACCCGGCAAAGGCGGCAGATGGAAGAGTTACATCTTCAAACATTAAAAACCATCATGGCTGAAGATGAACGGGTACGGAGCATCAGGGAAACTTTGCTGGGTGCGATGCACCAAATTCAAATGCCAATGAACCAAATCAGGGCAGCCGAACAACTGTTACGACATAAGGGGATTGATCAACAAGTCGGCTTGTTACATAGCTTGCAGCAAATTCAGAAATCCGGTGAAGAAGCGCTTAAGACCATGGAGAAGTGTATCCCGAAGATTCATCAAGCGACTATTATTCCGGTTAACATCAATCAAATTCTTCATGATGTACTTTTACTCAGCGACCAACAAATCTTAAGCAAGGGCATTGATGTGCATTGGCATCCCATGCCCGCATTACCCAACATACTGGGCTCTGAAAATCGCCTGCGCATATTATTTAAACAATTGATAGACAATGCAATTGATGCTATCAGCGCCTCAAACCATGGCGAACAGCGAATCAAAATCACCACGGAGGCTGACGCTGAAATGATTTTTGTCTGCATTGAAGACAGCGGCCCCGGCATTCCCTTTGAAAAACGCACCAAAGTATTTGAACCTTTTTATACCACCCGTCCCATGGGCAGTAATCAGGCGGGTATGGGACTGGTTATGGCAAAAGAGATTATTACTCAGCATCAAGGATTTATTGATATAGATCCGGCTTATACCCAAGGATGTCGGTTTAAAATAAGCTTCCCTCTGCCCAGACAGGAGCCAGGGAGATTAGCGTAATGCCTGAACGTATACAACTCATAGAAGCCGAACTTGATACCTTGTACCTCATCAGTCAGGTATTAAACAGCACGCATGATTTGCATGCAAAATTACAAGCGGTTCTGGAGATACTCCATAAAAGATCCGGCATGTGTTCCGGGATGATAACCCTAAAGGAAATTGAAAATAACAGCATGATTGTCAGTGTCGTACACTCTGAAGGCATCGACAAACTCAATCAACCCGTCCGCTACAACTCAGGTGAAGGCTTGATGGGTGCCATCCTTCATGAAGGCAGTACCATTGTCGTTGAAAAAGTATCAGAAGAACCCCGTTTTTTAGGTCGTTTAGGATTGTATGATCCCGAATTACCTTTTATTGGCTCACCCATTTATATAGAAGAAATGGTGACACTATTGGGGTACTGGCAGCACAACCGAATAACAGCCTTTTTCTGGGTGAAAGAGCACGATTTATGGAGATGATTGCCAACTTGATTGCCCAAAGCGTCAAAATGTTGCGGGTAATCGAACGCAACCAGCTTAACTTACAAAGTGAACGGGATCAACTCAAGCAAGCCTTAATCAAAAACTACAGCTTTGAAAATATCATTGGCCATTCATCGCCCATGTTAAAGGTGTTTGATCTAATCCGTCAGGTTGCCAAATGGAATACCACGGTATTGATTCGAGGCGAATCGGGTACCGGAAAAGAAGTCGTGGCTAATGCCATTCATTTTAATTCAGGCTGTGCCAGTGGCCCCTTTTTAAAACTGAATTGCGCCGCCCTGCCCGACACCTTATTGGAATCTGAATTATTTGGTCATGAAAAAGGAGCCTTTAGTGGCGCAATCACTCAGCGCAAAGGCCGCTTTGAATTAGCCGATAACGGCACTCTGTTCCTCGATGAAATTGGTGAGATTTCTGCCTCTTTCCAAGCCAAATTACTGCGTGTATTACAGGAAGGAGAATTTGAACGCGTCGGCGGAACTCAAACGATAAAAGTCAATGTGCGCATTATTGCCGCCACTAATCGCAATCTTGAAGAAGAAGTCACCGAAGGCAAATTTAGGGAAGATTTATATTATCGGCTTAATGTAATGCCCATACTGATGCCGGCCTTACGCGACAGAACCGAAGATATTCCCGAACTATCAGAATTCCTGCTTGGCAGAATATCGGAGCAGCAAGGCGGGCGACCACTTGAAATCAAGGAAAGCGCCATTCGAATATTAATGAAGCATGACTGGCCGGGCAATGTCCGCGAACTGGCAAACCGCCTGGAACGGGCGGCAATAATGAGTCCCAACGGTATCATCGATCGCGATGTAATGGTGAACACCGGACTTGAAGATGTCGTGGCACAAGCCGGCCTACAGAGTAAACCCCTAAAGACACTGGCGATTGATTTTAGTGATGACAATATGGATGACCGTGAACGCGTCATTGCCGCACTGGAACAAAGCGGTTGGGTACAAGCCAAAGCCGCTCGCTTGCTTAATATGACCCCGAGACAAATCGCCTATCGTATTTTGACCCTGGATATTACCATGAAGCAGATTTAGGTGGTTTTCAATTTACGGCTACCCACTTTAGGCGGGACAAGCAGCAAGGCTTAACCGTTCGCCCTGAGCTTGTCGAAGGGTCGTTCATGGTTCGACAGGCTCACCACGAGCGGCTTAACTTTAAATTGTCCCTCCTTAAGTGGGTAG
>CAIMDR010000579.1 GCA_903839795.1 uncultured Methylococcaceae bacterium
AAGCCCTTATAAAAGCACCCGTGAGAACACCATGAACTACTGGCTAATGAAATCTGAACCCGATGTGTTTGGCATTAATGATCTTTACAACAGACCTGACCAAACCGAACATTGGGATGGCGTGCGTAATTATCAGGCCAGAAATATGATGCGGGATGCCATGAAACTGGGTGACCCGGTCTTTTTTTATCATTCAAACTGCGACCAACCCGGCATTGTTGGAATTATGGAAGTCATTAAAGAGAGCTATCCTGATTTTACCGCCTTTGATCCTGATGACCCTCACTTTGACCCTAAAAGCGATCATGCCAACCCCCGCTGGATGATGGTTGATGTTAAATATGTCAGAACATTATCCCGCACCATTAGCCTTAAAGAATTAAAACCACATCCGGAATTGGCGGATATGGTGCTGTTAAGACGGGGCAATCGTTTATCTATCATGCCGGTGAGCGAAGCAGAATGGGAATTTATTTTATCGCTGGAAACAACGGCTTTGTAACCCCAAAAATATTTACGGAAGTTTCAATCCAAAGGCGTTTGTCTTTAACGAAATATCTCCGCAAGCATCGATAAAGGTAAAAACAAAGAATCCAAAGCGAAACTTAAAGGCAAGTCAACTAATGGATAACGGGGCGGTGTTACTTTAAACTTCCTGAGCGCGACATCGTTTTCTGCTATCGCAGCGCAATCAAGGCGGGTCCCACTGTAAACGAAAAGTCGCTGATCCAAGGAGAGATCAGTATCCAATGTTTTAAAAGTAGCGCAACCGGGCAATCCTGCCAAGTAAATCCCACAGAATATTAATGACCTGAACGTTATCAACCTATACCTCATGCAGAATTTTCTGCAAGTAAAGGGTATATAAGCGAAGCGCCATACACCCACTGGAAAATTACAAATTGCCGGTTTTTCAAAAAAGACGGGACGCAATAAAATCCTGGCTATATGAAATGGCGCAACGTTAAACATTTTATTTGCCCACAACAGTTAAAGTTTATATGCTTGGAAAAACCACTATGGGTAGGATAATATAACTACCATGAAAATAGAAATTGTCACCACACTAAAACGCCAGGCAACCAAAATTCTTGCCGAACTGCATGAATCTAAAGAACCTGTTTTAATAACAGAGCATGGACAACCATCGGCTTATCTTATAGATGTCGATGATTATGAGTTTATGCAAAACCGGTTACGTATTCTTGAAGGTGTAGCCAGAGGCGAAACAGCTATTTTTGAAAATCGCATTTATAATCAGGTGGACGCAAAAGAGAAAATGAGTAAATGGCTCAAATAATATGGACTGAGCCCGCTTTAGCCGATTTGAATGAAATTGCAGAATACATAGCGATTGATAAGCCAAATGCGGCAAGCAGCTTGGTCAAGCAAGTGTTTTCCAGTGTTGATAATCTTGAGCAATTTCCAGAGTTGGGGCGCACACCTCCAGAATTAAAGCTGTCTACCTATCGTGAAATCATTGTTGATCCATGCCGAATTTTTTATCGGATTGATCAGGGCAAAATATATATTCTTTATGTCATGCAAGGAGAAATGCGGCTCCGGCGGCATTTAATTGATGAGCGACTAAAGAACAACGGCTAAGTCTTAATTTTAACCTCTGCAAACCGTTCAAACTTATAAGATCAATCAAGTCTCAGCCATCGATTATGTGATTTTATAAGACTTGCGTTGTGAAATGGCGCAACGTTAAACATTTCAGGTGAGTGATACTCGTTGATCCAGTTTTTTTAGCTTGACTGAAGCAATTTCGGATAAATCAAGATGTTTTCGTTAGTCGCGACGTGGG
>CAIMDR010000580.1 GCA_903839795.1 uncultured Methylococcaceae bacterium
TGACCGTTTATATTCCCTCACCCCAACCCTCTTCCGAAGGGAGAGGGTGCAAGATGCCTAAGTTATTTCATGCGTATTCCTACGCCGAGCCGGGGCTCAGTGCTCCCGAAATCAACAGGCCGGTTTTATTTATCTGTCCCTCTTTTTGTGGTAGCCAAAAAATATAAATACCCACTTGCACGAAATTATAATTCAGTTTAAACAGGTGCGGCTATTTTAATAATCACTTATACTTTTGACCCCGCCTTCATTTTATACCTAATCGCCACATGCCAGCCGCTCAAACTTCAACTCTAGCGTTTCAAGTTTATCGCAAACTCAATCACCGACTGTTACCTTTTTTGATCTGTCTCTACATTATCGCCTATATTGACCGTGTCAACATAGGCTTTGCCAAGCTGACCATGTCGGCACAACTGGGCTTTAGTGATAGCGTTTATGGCTTGGGTGCGGGTATTTTCTTCATTGGTTATTTTCTGTTTGAAATACCCAGCAATCTGATTTTACAACGGGTAGGTGCAAAAATTTGGATTGCCCGAATTATGATTGTCTGGGCCTTGTTGGCCGCCGCAATGGTTTTTGTCAGTACGCCCCTGCAATTTTATGTCATGCGCTTTCTGTTGGGTGCAGGCGAAGCCGGTTTTTTCCCCGGCATTATTTTATATTTGACGTATTGGTATCCCGCGCAGCGTCGCGCTAAAGCCACGGCTACTTTTATGACATCGGTTGCATTGGCGGGTATTATTGGCGGTCCGCTTTCGGGATTTATCATGACGTATCTGGACGGTATTGGGACATTAGCCGGCTGGCAATGGTTGTTTTTAGTTGAAGCCTTACCGGCTCTGCTGCTGGGCATAGTGGTTGCCGTGTGGCTGGAAAATAGCCCGGCAGAGGCGCGATGGCTAACAGACGAAGAACGCCACTGGTTGCTTGCACAGTTACACGCCGATGCCGCGAAAAAAGCACAAGCCGGTCATATTATCCATTTTAAGAAAGCTCTTGGTAATATCAACGTCTGGTTACTTAGCCTGGTTTATTTTTCTATCGTAATGGGACTCTACGGCATTTCTTTTTGGCTGCCGCAAATAGTCACCGATTTTGGCCATCAAAACCTCTGGCATACCGGACTGCTCACTACCATTCCTTATGGTGTGGCAGCAATCGGCATGATAGTAGCCGGGTATTCCTCAGACCAACGCAATGAACGCGCTTGGCATGTGGCCTTAAGTGCATTGACGGGTAGTGCCGGCCTTATATTAAGTGCCCTTAACAACACTAATTTACCGTTGGCGCTATTGGGGCTTTCACTTGCCAGCCTGGGTATTTTGTCGGCATTATCTGTGTTTTGGTCTTTGCCGACCGCCTTTTTAAGTGGCATGGCTGCTGCGGGTGGACTTGCTTTAATTAATGCCTGCGGTAATTTAGCGGGTTATTTAAGCCCGGTACTGGTAGCATGGATAAAGACAGAAACCGGTGACTTTACCAACGCACTCTATTTATTAGCCTTATGGCTTATCGTTGCTGCGGCCATTGTGCTCATTAAATTCCGTATGCCTGATTGGGATTCCACGCCCTAACCCCATCGGCCAAACAAGGCAGGCGCCTTCCCTAGCCATTATTTCGACTTATAAAAAGACCATTATGACTAAAAACAGTTATCAAAAGCCATCGCAGCAAACGCAAGAAGAAGCGTTAAAAATAGCCAAAGGAACCCAACGTCCCGCTCAAACTAAAGAGCAAACCCGGTTGATTGCTCAAGGCATTCAAAAAGGAATTGATCTCTACAAAAAGCAGCAAAAGGAAAAAACCAGAGACTTGAGCAGAAAACTCAAGAAAACAGCAAGCCAAAAGGAGCAGTCGAGTGAGCTGGATGATCAGGAAATGCAAGAAAGGATAATTTATCGACAGCATTGGCTTCCTTGGTTGCTGCTGTTTTTGACATGGCTGGGCGCAGGTATTTACTTTTTGGTTTGAATTAATTGCGATCATGGAATACGGTTATCCACTAAGGTAACTCGCAATAAACAACACCCGCCAAGTTTCGCAATACTACTGTTTAGCTGAGTATTAGTAGGCGTAAGTATTCACCTCCCCCTTTGAAAAAGGGGGATTGAGGGGGATTTATCTAATAAAA
>CAIMDR010000581.1 GCA_903839795.1 uncultured Methylococcaceae bacterium
AACAGGTGGTTTATGAAACGATGTGTCGTGACCCGGATAATTGTAATGCCTTTGCGCAGACAGGGCGTGATCTGGATGCCGTGCAGTAACGGGGGTAAGTATTCACCTCCCCCTTTGAAAAAGGGGGACTGAGGGGGATTTATCTAATAAAATCTCCCCTAACCCCTCTTTGTCAAAGAGGGGGACTGAATAATTACTAACGGGGCGCATTTTTAAATCCTTACCAAGGAGTACTATTTTATGAACAACAACTCAATTATAAATTGGCGTCTATTAAAAGGCGTTTGCATTGCCATAGTTTGTGGCTTGTTAATTTCCTGTGCCGCGATGGAAGCGCAGGATGCAGAAGATAAAGAACAGCTCTTGGCGGCAGCCGGGTTTAAACTGCAACTGGCAGACACTCCGGAAAAAATGGCTCACTTAAAGACACTGACCCAACAAAAAATAGTGACACATGAAAAAGACGGCAAAAACTATTACGTTTACGCCGATGCGACAACTTGTCAGTGCCTCTATATAGGTCAAGATGATGATTATCAACGCTTTCAGCAATTACAAATCCAGAAAAACATCATCCAGGATCAAAAGATGACAGCGGAAATGAATGAAAACGCGACCATGAATTGGGGTATCTGGGGGCCTGGATATGGCATGGGCGGGGGGTATTATTGATTCATTCACGCTGTACAGATATCGGATGTGTTGAACTTTTCGTGAAACTCTTCCTGTTTCGTTTCACCAAGCTGTCAGTCTTGGTGATTATGGGAATGGTGAGTTCCTCGGTGAGTGAGGCGGATATAGAACCCAGATCGTATTCCAATATACCCGTCGGCATTAACTTTCTTCTTGCGGGATACTCTTACATGAAAGGCAATGTAGCGTTTGCCCCGACGCTGCCTATTAACAACGCCAAGCTGGAAACTCATAGTTCTGTTATTGCTTATGTCCGTTCACTGGATGTCTGGGGAAAGTCCGGCAAGCTTGACATTATCCTTCCGGAGGCTTGGTTATCCGGTCAAGCTGAGGTGTTGGGGAAACAGAGGGACAGGGACGTCGTCGGTTTTGCTGATCCCATGGTTCGTTTATATGTCAATCTTTTCGGCGCTCCGGCCATGTCGATGAAAGAGTTTGCCAACTATAAGCAGGACACGATTGTCGGTGTTAGTCTTGCGGTAACTGCGCCGGGTGGGCAATACGATCCACAGAAGCTGGTGAATATCGGCACTAATCGCTGGTCATTTAAGCCCGAGATTGGCGTTTCCAAGGCGTGGGGGGCGCTTACCGCTGAGGCTGCCGCTGGTGTGTTCGTTTTTACTGATAATAATCAGCCGTTTCAGGGGCAGACTTTGGCGCAGACACCGATGTATTCCTTCCAAGGACACCTGATTTACAATTTTACCCCAGGCATTTGGGGGGCCCTCGATGTCAATTATTACACGGGTGGAAGAACTGCTTTGGACAACAAGACGGCTAATAACCTTCAGCAAAACTGGCGCGTTGGGGCTACATTGGCGCTCCCCATCACCCTACAGCATTCCATCAAACTTTACGGTAATACCGGCGTTTCCTCACGAACCGGGAGTGATTTCGACTTGGTCGGAATTGCTTGGCAGTACCGCTGGGGAGAAGGGCTTTAGCGGAATTTCTATTATAAAAATAAAGATCACGGCTACCAACTAAGCCGGGAAAAATAACTTTCCGGGAGCGCCGAGCCCCAGCTCGGAACTGGATAGTCAAACCGATTACTGACTATGGGTGACTACGCCGAGCCGGGGCTCAGCGCTCCCGGAATCAATAGGCCCGTATTATTTATCTGTCCCGCTTTAAATTGGTAGCCAAGATCACTAAGTTGTTTGAATGAAATAAAAGGCAAAAAAGTAACTTAATCAAGTATTGATTATCCTTGCTAATAATTTATTATTTTTGTTAATGTGCATGCCAAATTTTTTATTTTGAATGCACTACATACTTGAGCATTGAATAATAGATTTGTGAGTATTTACCTCTTCCTTTGAAAAAGGGGGGCTGAATAATCACATGGTTTTTAAGCAAGGTTTTATTATGTAGGCTCAGCAGATCAAACAAATGATGGAGAAGATTGCAGACCAACCGGCTAAGTATTTTGTCCGGCAAGGCCCGATCAATAAGGCCCGATCAATTAAGATTTGGCGTGATAAACCAAACAGTACCGCTTTTATTTCATGAGAGATGATTAATAATGCATCACACACAAAAAAATCACCGCATCCTTTGTGGTTGCCTTGATGTTAAGCCGGATTGTTTTAAGATCCTTCGGGTTTTATTAAGTCTTTTATGGTTGCTGATGTTTGTCCCTCTTTCTGTTTCGGCTACACCGACTTCCACATTGCTCAACGGGATATTACAACAATCATCCGGCAAGCAGGTTTCAGCACCCGCCGTGATTGATTCGGCTGTGCTTATTGAAGATGTCAAGAAAAAAATTGCCGCAACCAGCGATCAACTGGCTCTCATGCCGCCGGAAGCCATTTCTGGATTATCTACTTCCAAATTGCCTGAAGACGAAGATATCTTTGCCCGACGCTTAAATCTCAAGCAGCTTGTATTTATCTATAAGGGACAGCTTGCTCGTTTGGCGAGCTTGCAAATCCTTCAGCAGCAGCGTCTTGAGCTGGAATATCAAGCGGCAAACTGGTCTGGATTCAGTGAGTCTTCTCTCCATCCATTTCTCAGGGCAGATGAGCTGAAAGCATCTGTTACCCGACTCGGTAGCCGGATAGATGAGCTTGAGTCCTGGCTGTTAACGCTTGACCAAGTGGATATACAGATAATAAATATTGTCGAGAATTCTACAGTAAAGCTAAGGCAGGCTGACGAGGCTGTAGAGCAGGCTAAAAATTCACCGGATCAGCAAGCCAGTCTGGGCAGGAGGCGTGATCTACTGATATTACAAAATCAGATAGATTTGGCGCGTGCTTTGGGATTTCAGATTGAAAGACAGTCAGTTCATGAAGAGTTACTGGAAAATCAGGCAAAGCTGCAACTGGCTAACAAACAACTGGGTGTGTTATCAGAGCGTATGGAATTGACTCAGCAAGACATTGATCAGGTACAGAAAAATATCGAAAGTGAAAGCCAACAGATCATTGCCGAGCTTAAGCTCGGGGCCGCTGCACTTGATCTTGGAAATAGTGCAGGTCAACAGGAAAGAACAGCCTTAAGCCCCACTACTAAAACACCTCAACCGCAATCTGCCGAACCCGGTCAGATTGATCAGATACGCGAGGCGCAGCGTAATACTGCCGACATTAAATTGCAAGTTCTTAACAGAATGCTGGTTTACCTGCAAATGCAGCGAGATATATGGAATTATCGCTGGGCGTATGCCAAGGTCACTGATCGTGAAAAAGCCGGCGACGTTTATGACAAGATTGTCCAGAATCAGCTGATTCTGAAAGCGGTTCACGATTACGTCAATCAGCAGCGCCATCGTGTATTGACACGGGTTACCACTCAGTCTGTTGAAGAGCTGGATGCTACATTGACCGGTCCTGATACCTTGCGGGATGTGTTAAGAAATCTTGATCTTGAGCAGGTGGTTTTATGGTCGCGCTTGCTGGGGGAAATTGAAGCAACCGAAAGCTTGCTGGAGCGCTGCAAGCAGGAACTGGATGAGCGTTTTCGGGTTAAGTCATTTTCCGATTATCTGACGGAAGCGTGGCTGGCGACTCGCGACTTTGCGTCACAGATTTGGGCGTTCGAACTCTTCGCTGCGGAGGACACTCTAGTCGTTGATGGGCAGCCAATCAGTGGCAAACGCAGTATTACCGTTGATAAAGTTGTGACAGCTTTAGCTATTCTAATTGTGGGTTACTGGATCGCTGTTCGTCTGGCTCGTTTAATCGAAGGGTTGGCGGTGACCCGATTGGGTATGGACGCAAGTCTTGCCCGGATTGCCTGGCGCTGGATATTGTTTCTTGAGGTCTTGCTTCTGGTGGTATTGAGCATGTTGGTGGTCAGGATTCCCTTAACGATATTTGCTTTTATGGGGGGAGCGTTGGCTATCGGGGTAGGGTTTGGGATGCAAAATATGCTAAAAAACCTGATCAGCGGGCTTATGCTGCTGTTTGAACGTCCCTTCAGGCCGGGTGATGTAGTTGAAGTGGGTAGTATTCGGGGTCGCGTTTTGGATATTGGGGTGCGGAGTTCCCATATTATCGATGCAAACGGCATTGAAACGGTGATCCCCAACAGCACTTTTATTGAGCAGAACGTTACCAACTGGACACTGAGTAGCCGGCAATAATAATTATGGAATGTACAATAAAATCAATATGATGGGAATGATAAATTTTTCATTTTTCTATTTTTTACCGCAATCATTGCCGATTTGACTAAAAAATGATCAAGAT
>CAIMDR010000582.1 GCA_903839795.1 uncultured Methylococcaceae bacterium
AGCATTGCAGTCAAAATATCGCGGGCATGGCCCGCTCCTACGGTGTTATTCTACTTAACGTCACTACCCACCGTTAAGCATCGTAATAATACTGTGCTGGAGTAAAACAGCTTTAGCTGTTTTTACAGGCAATAGCTGAAGCGATTGCAATCCGTTTTTTTGGATAAAAAAAACCCGCCATGAAAGCGGGTTTTTGTGTTTGGAAACCCTTTAATAATTTAAAGTGCTTCCAGCCTGATAACGTCCGGAAACGTTATTGAGGACTTAAAGGTTGCTGAGGCGCTCCATTAACTTCCAATTGTACGCGACGGTTATTGGCACGGCCTGCTTCAGTATCATTAGTATCAATGGGTTGAGTCCAGCCATAACCACGTGTGGTCAGGTTAGGTGAATTAGTACCATCAACCAAGTACTTTTTAACAGCAATTGCACGACGCTCTGACAGCAACATATTATGCTTGAATCCGCCCGTTTTACTGGTGTGGCCTTGTATTTCAATAACCATTTCAGGATGTTCCTGAATGCGTTTGGCAACATTATCCAGATTTCCAAAGTATTCAGGTTTAATAACCGCTTTGTCGTTATCAAATTTCACATCAACAATCCAGCATCCCAGTATACTAACCTGAACGCCAGGCAATGTAGTAGGACACTCATCCTTGCAATTATTGACGCCGTCTTGATCATCATCCATAGTCGAACAATCTGCAACCGCAACAGGTGTTGGCGCAGGAACCGGAGTCGCTACAGCTTCAACCGGTTTAGGTTTTGCGCCAAACGGAATAACAAAACCCAGATTTACAACCATGTCATGAAATTCGTTGGTACCACTTTGTAAATTAGCATTGAAATTTTGATTGTAACGGTAGCGCACATCACTACGAAGCAGGAAGTTGTCCCTCACTTCATAGGTAAGACCAGCGCCCGCTTCACCGATGAAGCCTGCACCACTGTCACCGTTATGGCTGGTGTTCATGCCGCCTAAACCGAGTACGGTATAAGGCGAAAATTTATCACGCATGATGTAATATTGCACCTCCGCAAGACCACCGGTCATATCGGAGCCTCCGTGTATACCGCCACTCAAGTTTTGATAAAAACCTTTTAACTCGACGTTGAAATGTTCATCAAGCATCTTGCCAAAGCCCATACCGCCGCCCCAGCCGTTATTGGATTGACGATCACCACCCGGCTGAAGAAATGTACCAAAAGGCGCGACATACCATCTATCATCGACCACTTTGTCAGCTTGAGCCGCTTGTACCATCCCCAAACTTGATAATGCCACAAGAGCAATTAAGTGTTTCTTTAACATAACATTCTCCTTAAATTAACTTTAATTAAAAACGGTAACCCGTAAAAAATATCTAATTTCATTACTCCCCTTCCTAGAGCTTTGAGAGTCCTGCGCATAGAGTAGCGTAAAAACTACAACTTTTACAAATTATGCTACAAAAATTTATAGCCTGTCATTATTTCATGCCGGTTATCTTTTTAATAAAACCTTTAGGTACGTGGCTTAACCCGATAAACCGAGCATTTTACCTGACAACTAACAAGACGCAGCTTTAGCCATTTATAGTATTGAACGGTAACATCAACTTTCATTGGGCTCTTTTAAAGCTATTGCCCCAAACAAGCATGATTTACCCTTATTTAAAAACCATACCCATTCTGTCGCCAGCAATGCACCTTTAACATAAGCATCAACATTAAGCAGAAAAATCGACGCTATCAAACTACATAATCCGACTTTCTGCAATTTAAGATCTCTGTTTTTTTGGGGTCACAACATTTTAATGCTAACCTTAAGGCTCAACTATCAGGAAATAACATGATTAAATACTTTCACCTTACCTTTATATTACTGTCCGTTTTCAGCTTTGTCGGCCGGGTCATTTTGTCTGAAACGCATCCGGCAATCCTTAAACAAAAAGCACTCAAAATTGCACCCCATGTCATTGATTCCCTATTATTAGTCAGTGGCATTACCCTGGTTTTTCAAGGTGGATGGCTAGGGGCTGATTTTGGCTGGATTGTTGCAAAAATAATAGCCTTACTGGGCTATATCGGCTTGGGTGTGGTTGTTATGCGCAATCGCGGAACCATCAGATGGGTCGCTTTTTTTGGCGCAATGGCTTGCTTTGTTTACATCGGCATTGTCGCTGTCACCAAAAATGCTTTTTTCTTTATTTAACCATTATAAATAAAAGCCCGTGCTATTAATCTTTTTATCCAGCCAGCACAGCACCTCCTTGCCACTCTGGTGGAGGGCTTCATCAAGCCCAAGTTCTTGGTGATCAGTGACTAAATTCCAGCGGGATAACTGGTTTTTCAATTGCATCCGCTCATTAACGGTAAAATGATAACGTTTTATTAGCGTCTCAAACAGTGGGGGTTCTGGCGTGGTTATTGACGCTGCTTTTGCAGCGATTCGCATCATTAATAATTCAACCGAAGCCAGGTGTGCCGCTATTAATGCAGCAACCTGCTTGGGTTGAATATTTTCGGCTGGCGATAATTGATTATCTGAAATAACTTTCAGGCAAAGAATCAACTCGCTTGAAGAAAAACGCACCGCCGTTTCATAAAAGGCAGAAGCTTCCATGTCGCACAGATATGACTCATCATAATAAGGCTGTGGTTTTGATACCGTCTGAATACTGCCAGTGGGGCAGGGTGGCGTAAAAATCAAGGCAGGATAATAGCTTCTTTGACTATCAAAATCGATAATTTTATCGATTAAAAACAAGCGTCCCAAAGCATAATCTTTATGTCCGGCGATGCCTATATTAAGCATAACCCGATGGTCAACTGAAGCAAACAGTGCCTGCGTGTACGCGACTCCGGCCGCCATCGCGCTTTTGCCAAGCCCTGTCACCGTCAGGCAAATATCATTATTTAAATAAACGGCAAAAGGCTGAACTGCAACCTCTTTTTTTAAGTTAAAATATTCAACCAAAGGCTTCGCCTCACAGGGTAAAGCCGTATATATAAAAATCTTGTGTGTATAGTGAGGTATCATTAATAATCGTACTCGTTTTGTTAAAATTTTAATGGTATTGCTTTCAGATAAAACAACTGACTTTTAAATCGGACTATTTAAACAAATCACTGACCATGTTTATTAATACTTTCCCTATTATTTTTACCTATACCCATCTGTTTTCGATTCTTGAGGCCGTTATATTTTTGACCGCCATTTTTTTTCTGGTCTATTTTTGTACGCCGTCGGTTAATAAAAAATGGGTCAACAAACCCGGACATAGTATTTATCAATTCTTGCATTTTGCCTGGCAAGGTCATTCAGAATTGTGGCGTGCTTTTTGGCCTTTTTTCCTGCTGGTCAATAGCGTCCTTTATTATATTGATTACCGGGTAATGAATGTAACTTATACCATAGCGAGTTGGAAAACAGTCCATGGCATGCTGTTACTGCCAATTGTCTGGTGGACGGTATCGGTCTGGCGCTGTTCAGCGAATACCCGTTATAAAATGTGGAGCAGTGCCGCACGCACCATCACGATTTATCTTTTCTTGGAATATGCCCTACGTTTTATTATCAGCACTCAATACCCCAGTACTTTTTTTGATTGCCGGCTGTTAATTATGGAATACGGTGACTGCCTCTAAAAAAATCCAATAAAGTCATGGCGGACAAGTCCTGTGTAATCAAAACCTACTCGCAGGATTATCTTCGCATTTCCTAAAAAATGACTTAAAAAGCATCCCGCTTTTATTATTACATCAGGCATGATTAAGCTTTATAATTTGTTGCTTTCAAGATATTTTTCTATCGTGAGCAGCCTAAAAACGCAGCCACTAATTCCATAGAGATTTTAACATGTCACTAAAAAAGTTCTTAAGCGGTTTGGTTATTTTGTTAGCGTTAGTTAATGGTTCGGTTCAAGCCGAGCCATCGACGTTAGAGCCGTTTACAAGCGGAAGTTACCAAAAGATACTAACAAATCATACTAACCAGCCTTTTATGCTGGTTGCTTGGTCAATAACCTGCTCTTCCTGCCTTAAAGATATGGCATTATTAAACCACATTCATCAAAAGAGACCTGAGCTTAAAATAATTATGCTGGCAACGGATGATATTTCCGAAGTGGATCAGATCAAGCCTATTCTTGAAAAAAACCAATTATCCGGACTTGAAAACTGGGTTTATGCGGAGGAAAACACCCAGAAACTACAATTTGAAATTGATCCAAAATGGTATGGCGAACTACCGAGAACTTATTTTTTCGATAAGACACATCAGCGGGAAGGTATTAGTGGCGTATTATCAGAGGCGGATTATGAAGCCCGATTCTCCCAAATTTTAAAGTAAAAACCAGAAGCAAAGCTTGAGGAAAATCTCTAAATCTCAATCTTCAAGTTTTAACTCTTGATTTCGGGGAATTCAGCGATAACAAGCATTAGGCGTAGGCCGGAATAATGCCACCCAAGCCTGCTTTGAGCGTATCGAAGGGCGTAGCGCGTGGTAGCGTTTCCGGCACACTCGTACAACACGCCGGAAACGCTTATTCTCGCTTACGCTTGAAAAGCCTTATTCCGGCCTACATCTATTGGCCTTTATGTTACTGGCTATCCAGCAAGGGTAATTGCAAAGTGACCTGTAAAAGTCACCCGTATTTTTAACTATTAAGCCCTGCATTGCTTTTTAAAGGTACATTTTTCAGCTTTAGATAAAAACTTGCGTTAAAATGGCGGCTATTGTAAAAACTACCGGCGTTTACTTTAATGTTAAAAAAAACCGTTGCTGTTCTGATAGCTCCTTTTCTATTAAGTGCCTGCATTACCAGTCCTACAGGCAGAAGCCAATTTATTTTCATGCCTGATGCGCAAATCAACCAAATGGGCTTGCAGGCTTTTGACACGTTAAAAAAAGAAAAACCTGTCAGCAATAACAGCCAATACAATCAGGTTGCCAACTGCATTTCCCAAGCAATAATCAAGGAGCTGGGCGGCAACTGGGAGGTCGTTGTTTTTGAGGATAAATCACCTAACGCGTTTGCCTTGCCCGGCAATAAAATTGGCATCTACACTGGCATGATCACACTGGTTGATAATCAGGATCAATTAGCCACGGTTATTGGTCATGAAGTTGGGCACGTTTTAGCTAAACACAGCAACGAAAGGGCGTCGCAAGAAATGGCGGTCAACCAAGGGTTGGCAGTCATTCAAGCAATGGGCTCGCCACAATCGGCTTTAGGTCAAACCGCGTTTGGTCTGCTGGGTGTCGGTGCACAATATGGCATACTGATGCCTTACAGCCGCATACAAGAAAGCGAAGCCGATATCATTGGCGTTGATTTAATGGCCAAAGCAGGCTTTGATCCGAGACAAAGCGTTGGACTATGGCAAAAAATGGAACAAGCATCCCAAGGCCGGCAACCGATAGAATTTTTATCAACACATCCGGCACATGCAACACGCATTCAAAACCTGGAACAACATATCCCGCAAGCCATGGACTTTTACCAACAAGCCCAAGCTTCCGGCAAGCACCCTGAATGCAGTAAACCATGAGCCACTGACGATCAAATCCCTTTTTATTCAGAAAAAAGGGTATGATGAGCGCATTTAACAAAACATTTATTGCCCTCATCCCTATTCTCTCAAGCTAAGGAGAGGATTTTTATTAACTGTGGGCGGCGTAGCAATGACTCCTAATTTAAAAAATTTACATCCTTACCCGTTTGAGAAGCTGGCACAACTCAAGCACGGCATTGTTCCGCCTGTAAACAAGTCCCCCATTGTGTTGTCGATTGGTGAGCCGACCCATAACACCCCGCATTTTATTGCAGAAGCGCTGTTAACCCACTTACACGGATTATCCAACTATCCCACCACGAAAGGCATACCTGAACTCAGGCGTGCGATTGCTGACTGGATTAGTAATCGCTTCCAAATTCCGGCCGACTTTATTAATCCTGAAACCCAGATTTTGCCTGTCAGCGGCACCCGTGAAGCTTTGTTTTCCTTTGCCCAGTGCGTGATTGATCCGACCACAAACCCTGTGGTGATTATGCCCAACCCGTTTTATCAGATTTATGAAGGCGCGGCACTACTGGCGGGAGCAGAACCTTATTTTTTAAACACCGTAGATAAATCGAATTATTTACCCGATTTTGATACCGTGCCTGAAGCCGTATGGCAACGCTGCCAATTAATTTATATTTGTTCGCCCGGCAATCCCAGTGGCGCGGTGCTCTCGCAAGCCGATCATGAAAAACTGATTAAGCTGGCGGAAAAACATGATTTTGTTATCGCGTCCGATGAATGCTATACCGAGCTCTATGACGACGAAAACACGCCGCCTGTCGGTTTGCTGCAAACCGCTTATAACATGGGCAACAGCGCATTTAAACGCTGTATTGTTTTCCATAGCCTGTCCAAACGCTCCAATGCACCCGGCTTACGCTCAGGCTTTGTGGCAGGTGATGCCGATATTTTAAATCAGTATTTTCAATACCGAACCTATCAAGGCTGCGCCATGCCGTTGCCCACTCAACATGCCAGTATTAAAGCCTGGCAGGATGAGCTGCATGTTGTCGAAAACCGCCGCTTATACCGTGAAAAATTTGCTGCATTTATAGCCATTCTTGCGGAGGTCTGCACCCTTCAAAAACCGCCTGCCGGTTTCTATGTTTGGTTAAAAATCCCCCAGCCTTTGGCTTCCCCCTTTGACAAAGGGGGACTGAGGGGGATTTCAGATACCGATTTTGCCCAACAGCTTTTTGCCAAGGAAAACGTCACCGTTCTGCCTGGCAGCTTTTTATCCCGCGAATTTGCAGGGCTAAACCCGGGGGTCAACCATGTTAGAATTGCGTTGGTTGCGCCACTGGATGACTGCATAGCAGCAGCCCATCGAATTAAAAACTTTATTAACACCTTTATAGAATAAAATCATGAACCACACGAAAAACA
>CAIMDR010000583.1 GCA_903839795.1 uncultured Methylococcaceae bacterium
ATAAAACATGGATTGTTAGTTCCAATGCAGGATACTCAGAAAAATGGATTATAAAAAAGCCTTTATTATCAATAAGTAAAAAATACTAAAAATTCTTATGGGGTGCGGAATGTCGGCTGGAACAATGGGCACTGGCCTATAGAGCAGAAGGTGAGCTAAAAGGAGAGTTAAAAGGCAGGCAAGAAGCCGAAATACTGGCTTTATAAAGATTATTGTCCAAACGCTTTGGCACTCTACCGGCGGATATAACCCGTTCGATTTCTAATGCCTCGGTGGAGATCATTGAGCGTGGGTTTGATCTGGCTATTGATGCCCAACAACTATCAGATATATTTAGACAGGTAAGTCGGGCGCGTCTCTTTGCGCCCCATAGACATCAATTTAAGACATTTCACCACAAAGACATGAAGAAAAACTAGGGGTAAAAACTTCGTGTCTTCGTGGTGATGCGCTATAGCCTAAGCTTTTAAGTAATTTATCTTAACAAATACGCGGCAAAGGATCTTCTTCCAGCTCTTGTAAAATACGCTCTCCACCCAGCACCGTTTCAATCAAGGCGTGAGGATAGCCAACCTCTATCTTGCCTATTATTGCCGCGTCCAAATAACCTGCGTTATGCAGATTCTGTATCGCCGTTTCAGCATAAGCGGTATCGATAACGGCCAGTACACGTCCTTCGCAAGCCATATATAAAGGATCATAACCCAGCATTTCGGCAACGGCTCTAACCTGCTCGTTAACAGGGATTTTGTTCTCATAAAAGCGAACGGCATTACCGGTTGCCTGCGCAATTTCATGAGCGATTGTAGCAATACCGCCCCGGGTTGGATCACGCATAAAACGTAAACCGGGCGTTTCAATTAAGATTTGGGTAATGGGGAAAACATTTGCTGCATCTGATTTTAAACTGCCACTCAAACCAAATTGTTCGCGTGCCAACAGCACCGCCGTTCCATGATCACCCGCCGTACCACTCAGCAAAATGGCATCCCCCGGCTTTATCTGGTCTATGCCCAATTGCAAGTCCCTGTCTCGCATTCCGATGCCGGTTGTCGCAAAATAAATACCACCGCCCTGCCCTCGTCGCAGCACTTTAGTATCACCGGCCACTATCTTAACCCCGCATTCCTGACAGGTTTTTGCCATGCTTTGAACAATCCGGTCAAGCAAGGCAATTTCCAGACCTTCTTCAATAAAGGCATTCAGTGTCAAATAAAGCGGTTTGGCTCCAGAAACCGCCAAATCATTGACCGTGCCATGCACTGCCAAACTACCAATATTGCCACCGGGAAATTCAAGCGGCTCAACGGTAAAGCCATCCGTAGTAATGACTACATCACCCGCCTTGATATCCAGCGGAATAAACGAAGCATCAGTACGGGTATCCAGCAGATCGTTTTTTAGGTGTCGGGCAAAAAGCTGATCAATCAACTCCCGCATCAATCGCCCGCCATTACCATGAGCGAGACTGATATGGGTGTCCGACAAGAAATTTTCTGGATTCATTACGCAGCCTTTTAAATAATTTTTATTAAACATTCTAACAGTGCCAAGAAGGACTCGCCATTTTTCTTGTTTAAATTGTTTCCTTATTGGAATTGCTTGGGTAGAAAGCGAATAACCTTAAGAGGTTATATATAACTCAATCTTCAAGTTTTTAATTCTTGATTTCGGGGAATTCAGCTATAACAAACAATAGGCGTAGGCCGGAATAAGACCACCCAAGCCTGCCCTGAGCTTGTCGAAGGGCGTAGCGCGTGGTGGCGTTTCC
>CAIMDR010000584.1 GCA_903839795.1 uncultured Methylococcaceae bacterium
ACCTAAATCCCGATAGCGGTTTTCAACCTGCGACAACATGGCTGCGCCGGTTTGATGCTTTATTTGCACGGTTTGTGTTTGCAAACCGGCGCTTAGAAATTCAGCAATCGCCTCAGGCACTGTTTCATTTAATATTTGGGCTCCCTGACTGCCTCCAAAAACAAATAGCCTGACTTCCTTTTCAGAACGCAGGCGGTCATTTTCCAAGGCAGCAAGAAACTGTTTTCTCAAGGGATTTCCGGTACATTTTGCTTGGGTTTTTGCATTAAAACTGTCAGGGAATGCCTCTAATACTTGATTAGCCCAGCGAGCAAGCAAACGATTAGTGGTGCCCGGAATCCGGTTTTGCTCATGGATGACCAAAGGCAAACCCAACAGTTTCGCCATCAGCCCACCGGGGCCTGCAACAAATCCGCCCATACCCAGCACCACATCCGGTTTACGCTTGCGCAATATTTTCATGGCCTGTACACCGGCTTTTAACAACATAAACACCGCCGTTATTTTTGCCGTCAAGCCTTTACCGCGCACACCGGCAACGGATAACCAGTCGATTTCAATGCCGCTGGCTGGAATCACCCGACTTTCCAAGCCCTTCTGCGTGCCCAACCAACTCACTTGCCAGCCTTGCTCTTTTAACAATTCTGCGACCGCCAGTGCCGGAAAAACATGCCCGCCGGTTCCACCGGCCATGATCACTATACGCTTGCCCATTTCGACCTTTCTTTTGGCGTGTTGGCATTAATCTCAGCCACTTCGCTTTGCACACGGAATAACAACGCAACCGCGCAACACATAATCATCATACTGCCGCCGCCATAACTCATTAATGGTAAAGTCAGTCCTTTGGTTGGCAAAATGCCCATATTAACGCCCATATTGACGAATGCCTGAAAGCCGAACCAGATACCCAGGCCATAAGCAATAAAGGCAGAAAACCGTTCCCCCGCTTGTTCTGCGGCCACGCCTATCTCAAACGTACGCCAGACCAACAAGGAAAACAAACCGATAACCGTCAGTACGCCCAGCAAGCCAAGCTCTTCTCCGATGACTGAAAATAAAAAATCGGTATGCGCCTCAGGCAAATAAAACAGTTTTTGTATGCCGCTTCCCAAGCCCACGCCCAGCCATTCGCCACGTCCAAACGAGATAAGCGCATGCACCAATTGATAACCGGTATCTTTGGCATCCGCCCAAGGATTCATAAAGCTGGTCACGCGTTTCATGCGATACGGTTCAAAATAAACCAACAACCCGGCCAGCACGCCCACAAAGGACAACAGCATAATAAATTGCGACAGTCGTGCTCCCGCTAAAAACATAATGCCCATGGCAATAATTAATATCACCACGGCGGAACCAAAATCAGGTTCCATTAGCAGCAATACGCTCGCCACTGAAAACAAAATTAACGGTTTAATCAAGCCAAAAGCCGATTCCCGTATTGATTGCTGATGCCGGGTTACATACCCTGCCATATAAATGACCGAGAAATACTTAACAACTTCTGATACCTGTATCCGCAAACCGCCTAGCGACAACCAGCGTGTACTGCCGTTAACCTTTACCCCAAGACCGGGTATCAGGACAATCACCAGTAATAATAAACCGACTATAAACAACGACTGCCCCGCTTTTTCCCAAACACGAATGGGAGTAAAGGCAACGCATGTCCCTAAAAACAACCCAAGACCGATATGCAGGGACTGCCTGACCGGATAATAAAAACTGCTGCCGGTCATTTTTACGCCCAAATGCAATGATGATGACGCCACCATGACATAACCAATGAGCAACAAACTTATCGTCACCACAAGCAACAAAGGGTCAAAATGAAACCGGCCGATGCGTGACGGCTTTGCGCGTTTGTTCATGCCAGCAAACCCAATACGGCTTTGGAAAATTGATCGCCTCTGTCTTGATAATTTTTATATTGATCAAGAC
>CAIMDR010000585.1 GCA_903839795.1 uncultured Methylococcaceae bacterium
GATAAGAATAAGTTGCGCGTTGGGATTCGACTGTTACGCTCTGTGGCATTGTTTGCACCTATAAAATTGGTTTGCGCGTCCCTGCGCGGTGGGATTATTTGCTAAATTGACCTAATACTAATGCTGTCCAAACGCCAGCAGCAGGGATTGAAGCCGCTGGAATTGCAGTTGCTAACGAATTTCTCCAAACAGCTGAGATTGTATTAGTAGCTGTTACGGTAGCTGAAATTAATTGCAAACCTTTTGGGATTGTTGACCAAACTGCATCGCGTGCGCGAATAGCCACATCTAAATCGGTGGTTAAAACGCCGGTCGCTGTGATTGAATCAGTAAATGATGTGCCTGCTGCAATAGCTGAACCTGAATTGATTTGATACGATGATGTTGAGTAAGTGGCAATTGGCATTTTTCCAGCAAGCTGGCCAACACCAAAGCTATTATTATTTAAATCAGGCATTTCGCCTCCTTATAAAAAATGGCGGGGTTTTAAACCCGCCGAAAATGTTAGCCAGTGATTCTGACTGCAAGCTCTGGATAAATTGTTTTCCAGCCGTATAAAACATCGAAACGAACAGGGAATAAATCCGATGAAATATCATAAGCTCTAACCATACGCATTGAGATACCGTCAAAACTTTCGCGCTCTGCCATGTCAACGCCGCCGGGTAATAATAAATCTGCAGTTACTAAAGTAAAGGCGTCTTTATGATAAGCCAAGTTTTGTGACGTTGGTAAGCCGCCCACTGCTCCAGATAATAAAACAATTGCGGCCGTACTGCCAGGTGTGCCGGTACAAGTAGCAAACTGACCAGCTGGGATATAAGCTGGATAAATTGGCAATGTGCCTGATGTTGTTACAACGGTATCAGCTGTTACAACAAATTGCATTAATGAGCCAGTTGATTGACGTGATTGCGGATTAATCGCGTAAACACCTGCTATTGTAAACACAGTGCCGCGTGGTACTGTACCTGCTGTAGTTGTTACAGATAGTGTAGTTGCACCAGTTGCAGGCACGGCACTAATCGCAGATAAAGAACCAGCAGCTTGAGGCGTAAAAGTTGCAACGTTTGCATCTTCAGCAAAATCGAAACCTAAAACGTTGTCACCTAAAGCGCCGTTGTTAAAGATTTTTGAAATTGTTGCCGATGGGTTAAACAGATTTGTTAGACCAGAAATAATATTGGCTGATGAATTTGGATCAACGACCATATTTCTTGGCGAATACGGTACGCCGTTTTCAGTCATTTTTCTGCGTGCAGCTAAAATTGTTTGCTGTACTTGAGTTGATGTTACTGAACCGCCGTTTAATAAACCAGATGTGCCGGCAAAATTGTTGATATCTTTAAATAATTGCAGACCATCATAATCGATTTTGTTGGCGATCGTTGCCATCGCTGGCTTTAAAAAACGATCAGCAAAGGAATCAATGCTTAATGTTAGATCAGCAGATGTAAAAGAAATATCAACACCAAACTGGGTATCAAGTGTGATGGGTACGTAAGTTTCGGTACTTGCTTCAACCTGCAAAGCTTGACCCGCACGGCCCTGATAACGTGGGGGTTTTCTTGCGTTAACAGTTGCACCAATTTTGGCACCTGTTACTGCAAATTTTTCATCATAATCGCGGTTAACGCCGCGTGTAAAAGTTAGCTCATTTTTCAGAATCCGCAAAGATTCTTTCATAATGACACTACTCGTTAATAGTGTATTCGACATTTGTGCAGCTCCGTAACGGAACGGTCTGTCTCACGACAGTCCATAAAAAAGGGGTTTTGGTTATTTTTTGGCTTCTTGCTTGTCTCTCAAAGCATTGTATTCCGCCATTGTTTTTGCCTGATTTATATCAGTAATAACGCCTGAATTTTTTGCACCGCTCAAAGCGGAGATAGGTTTGGGTGCGGATGATGCTTTCTTTACAGCAACATCCGAAATTTTGCTAGTTAACGCCGCTTCAATTCTGCCGATGTAGCGCGATGCTTGGATGGCAGTCATGTTGCTGATTTTGTCTAATTCGTCAGGATTTTTACCTAAAAAATAAGCTAAATCCGCCGGTGAGTCAGATTCTAGCACAATATTTGTAAAAGCAGGTATTTTAACAATTGGGTGAGATAAAAACTCGCTACTCACTTGATCATAATCTGGATACGCTTCGCGTGCTTTAGATTCCGATTGTTGCAACAATTGTTGCCGTTCTTTAATTGATGAATTTTCGCGTTGAGCATTAAAATGTTGCTGAACCTTAAAATCTGTTAACGCTTCTAAATAATCTGGATCATAACGACCAGCAGGATATTGATTTGGATCAGGTGAGCCATTTGGCAGTGTTTGCACTTTTGGTGCTGAACCGTTGCGCATGCTATTAAGCTCTTGCTCAAGACGGTCAGCTCGCTCTTGGGCGCGTTGGCGCTCCCTGCGTTCTTCATGTTTTTCACGCGTAATTTCATCGATGCGTTTTTGTACGCCTTTTGGGACTCGCTCGGGTTCTGGTTCTTCTTCTTCTACGACCTCGGCGGTTTCCTCATTTTCGATGATTGGGGTTTCGTCAATAACTTCTGCTTCTTCATTCATTGTGCTGCACCTTCTTGGGTTGGTGGTTGTGGCGCTGGTGGTTGCTCAGCGGTTTGTTTAGGCATTGCCTCGTTTTCTTGTGGTTCATTTTTGTCGTCTAAATCTTCGGATTCACCTGTGTTTCCAAGCGATAAAGTTGCGCCAAGATTTTGCAACGCGAGTTGATGCAATTGCGCATCTGTTAACGCTGATTTTGCTTCAATATCCGCAACGACTCTCATGCGCTCGGTTTGTGCTTTAAATCTTTCGATGTCTATCTTGTCTTCGTTGCTTCCTGCTTTTGCTTGCGCGTTTTGCAGCTCCTGCGTTAGATGCTCAACCATATCAGCCATGTGGCTCATCTGCTGTTCAATTTGCGGATCGACTTTAGGCTGCCCATCTGTTTCATCTGATGAAATTTCTTTTTGAATTTGTGGCGGTAACATGACCTTCATTCTGTCAGCAATTTCGTCAGCACCTGGCCAATCAAGATTTCTAACAATTAAATCTCCAGCGATTTGTAATATATTTGGATCTGATTGTACGAACGCCATCATGCTCTCAGCTGCTTCCTGTCTTTTCGTCGCGTAAGACGGCCCTGAATCCACAACCACGTCATATTTACCAACGTTTAAATTATAAATGGATTTTACACCACCTTGCTCGTTTGTCTCTTCGGTTTTAGATTGCGGTTGATCTGGATTGATCGTTATTTGTTTAGGCTGTTCATCTTCACCCAATATCCTAATAACTCTTTGCGTGTCGTAAATTTTTGGAATCATTTCAACAATGATTCGTCCTGCTTGACGGATTGAGCGGTTCAAGTTGTCTGAGAAATGAAAATTTCCAACATTGGCTTGATTTTGTTGAGATAGAATTGCTTTACCGGATTGATGGCCTTCGCGGTTACCAAGTGACGCATCAAAAATACCCATCGATGCCTTCATATCGTCAACGGCGCGTTGCATTGCTGACTCAAAACCGGGATTAGTAGTAACACCTTGCTGTCTTTGCGGGGCTCCAACTATTGTGCCGTTGAATGAAATTGGGTTGTATGTCAAAACTGGAATATTGTGCCTATTTGAATTCATCCAATCCTGTTCGTAACCGTCAATCTGGCCCTCGGCCACAATATATGGAACTTTAGGAGCTAAAGCCATCACTTCTGTGTTTGCAGATTGCATGTAATTGTATTGTCTAGCGGGGTCTTTTGCAAAGCGGGTTAAGCCATGCACATGTCGTTTTCCCTCTACCCAAACTTCATTCCCGATCACTGGTATGACGGGGATAAATGACGTTGGTAACTCAGTTTTATCTAAAACTTTGTCACCGCCAATTTTGTACCACATACATTTTTTATCAAACGATTGTCGCTCTGATGCGATTAAATGATGAAATTCTTCAGGCAGGTCATCTTTCCATCCGGTTGCGCCGTCTTGCATCTGCACCAATGTGCGTTTTTTTGATTCAATCTCAAAATATTCGGCAACCCTTACAAAATCTTTCCCGAACCAGCCTTGAGCATCTCCGGTAACGCCATCATTCCAGCCAGTTGTGTCGGCATCTGGCCATTCCATTTTAAACTCATCGAGTGACCAATCTTCAACTACAAATGCCCACTTGGCATCAGAGCCATCTGGTTCGGTGCTTTCCGGATCAAAATAGACTTTATTTGGATCAACGACACGCTTGATTATAATATTTTGATTAAAACTATCGTCATCACAATATTCCGTGATTATTCTAAGGTATCCCAGACCTGTATCAACCTGCCACTCTGCTGCAGTATCGTAAGCAATATCAGCTCTTGAAGCATCTTGTATATGTCTTATTAGGCCCTGCATGATCTCAGCGGTTTCAATATCTGAATCATCGTCAACCGGGCGGACTTTAATGCCGGGGCGGTTCTGTCTGATTTCGTTTATGATTTGGTTTCGGAATTGAAACAGCCTATTTATTGTTAGCATTGGGCGCTCTTGCCCTGGGCGCTCCCTATCTCGCTTAACAGAATCTGGCCATTGTTGGCCAAGTCTTACAAACTTAATATCATCAAGCCGCTCAATTCTCCCCTCACTTTCTAATTCTGCGGCGAGATTAAAACGCTTTTTAACGCGAACAATTATCTTATCTTCAGACATTTTCAATCCTGTTTGGTATTTTTGCGCATGATATCACATCCAGCTACCAGAGCTATAAGCGGACGGTTTTCGCTCTTTTTTCTTGCGTACGTTTCTTATGCCTTCGCAAGCGTAGCGTAAGGCATCCATCACATGGTTGTTTTTATCTTCCAAGATGGGCAAAATTCTATTTGTGAGCGGGTCTAGTTTATAGCTGTAAGTGGTTAATTCCCTGATTGTTTCGGTGCATCTTGGATGTACGACAATATCAAATGACTTTAGAAACTCTACACCATCGGCGACAGAGCCAGGCCCTTTCACGCTCCCATTAATTTTGGGAAAGCCATTTTTCATCATGTGACTAATGGTTTCTGGTCTTGAGCTATCGGCAGTTATAAACCATTTGTCGCTTTCGGGGATTCCACGAAAAAGGTCCGGCGTGTTGACAATCTCACAACCGACCATGATTGCCTCATAATCAATATACAATCGATTTTCGTCAATCGAACATCTGATTAACGCGGTGGGATCATTTGCAAAACCCCAATCAGCACCGAAGCGGTAAATTGTTCCGGCAGGGCGCTCAAATTCTTCAACTGTCCAATTTTTATAGACACGCGCCTCGGATTTATTATTGTATTGCCCTAACCAAACGTGCAAATATTTGTCATGATCGCGTTTTTTGTCGAATTTCATTTCTTCAAGAAGAACGTCAGGAAGCCAAGGATTGTCTAAATAATTCGCTTCAATAACGATCGAATCGTTTGGCAATGTTTCGCCGCGTAAAAGCATATCAATCGGGTCGGTGGGTTGGGATGGATTCCACGAGAACCATAATTCTGAACCCTCGTCTCTGATTGTAGGGCGCAAGAGATCAAGCGATCTTTGCGACAACGATTGCGCTTCTTCAACCCACGCAATATCATAACCTTGCAGCGACTTGATCGTATCAGCCGTGTGGTTTTGCATGCCCTGAAAAATTATTAACGAGCCGTTGTCTGCTTTGATGTACGACTCTCTGACAGTAAATAAGTTTTCGACATTCATACTCACAATCTTTTCTTCAATCAGTTTTTTTACAGACTGACTTAAAGATTTTTGTATTTCTCGCACACAAACCGCATGAGTGCGATCTAAAATGCACCGCTCTACAAGCAACTCGGCAAAAAAATGTGACTTTCCTGAGCCGCGACCGCCGTGCGCTCCTTTATAACGAGATCGATTAAGAAGCGGTTTAAACGCACGGGGGGTTTTAATCGTGAGTTGGGTCAATTATTTCCCTTCTGATACTAGATATATTTTGTTGAGCGTTGGTGTTGTTGATGACTGTTGCAGGTTCTTTGCCCAAAAGCAATTCTGATGCTTTGTTGACTGTTTCTTGAAATATTTTATGCTCAACCATTTCAAAATCTGCGTTGACTTTTTTGCTCATGACTGACAGATTTTTGAGCGTGAGATTATTTAAAAAAGTGATGTGCTTTGTCCGCTCTTCAATTTCCTTTTCAACAACGGTCAGCACTGTTGAAGAAAGTGTTGATATTTCGGCTTTAACTCTTGAACCATCGGCGATCAACTGTTGATAAATTCCTTTTTCCCAGCCGTCTTTTTTGGCGCGTTTTGAGACGGTTGCCCGATCAATTCCTGTATCTTTATTGATGTCAGATAAAGACTTTCCGGCTTCAAATAAAGCTTTGGCCTTTTCCCAATCGGCGATTGTTGCTTTTGCCATTTCCTTTAAAACGGAACAGGCCCACCGACAAAAGTTTTTACGCTTTTGCCGGCGGGCTTGATTGATCTAGCTAATTTATTCGCTCTTTTCTGAGCATCACTTAATTTAGGTGTTCTAAACTTTCCTTTGCTACCTTTTTTTGTTCCTCTACTTTCGCTACCTGTTGCCATAACTTTTCCCGCCTAAGCATTTGATGTGTTGCTTGATAGGTGTTAAGTATATCAGCCATCCATTCACGATGGAAACTGTAAATTATTGGGCAGTTGTCTATGGTAATTTGCTCTATATTCATAGAGCTTCTTAAGTTTGCAGAGCCGCCGATCACAATGTGCTTTCCACAAGTTGTTTTTATTAGCGTGATCTTAGTGTGAATTCCTGCCACTGCTAAAGCAAATGGCGCGTCTTGAGATAACTGCTCAATAATATCAACAATTCCTTTTTTGCGCTCATGCGAAAAAAAGAAATCTGAAATTATCAGGCCCATTGGACCTTTTAGCGCGTGATTTTGGACATTTTTCAAGCTATCCACATTTTCACGTGACATAGATAACGTTGCGATCATGATTTCTTCGGCAATCAGCTTATTATCTATCAAATAAGCCTCGATAAAATCCCCAGCGATAAAATTACCGCTTACGATTCCATTGATTCCTTCGCCGGGTTGAATGTCTCCGATTTCTTTAACTAAATCCTGCGCGTATTTGTATTTAGCGCACTTGGGAAGCTTATGCCGTTTTACCCGGGCAAAGCTGTTTTTGATAATCCCTGATGTTGATGGAGCTTCTTCAGCCTCATCAAACGCATCGAGATCAAAGTCAAAATTTTCAAAATTTAGCATATAAATGTCTTAGCCCATTCTTTAAAATCCAACGAAGTAGGCGCATTAAGCGCCGACAAGATCAATAACTCCTTGTTAGGTGATGCGTAAGCCAGGCGCTTTAGCCTACGCGCATCATTTTTAAGCTGACGTACAGCAAGCATAATGCTTACTTTTTCAGCCAGGCACTGATGCCAGCCAACATATGGATCAATGCCGGTTTTAGCGGCTTTTGTGTAAAAGTTTATACACCAAAGTGCATCTTCTTCCTCTTCAGGGCTTGTAGCCTCTGCTAAGGCTACCCCTGCGGCTTCTGCCTTTACAGCAAATTCATGTCTACGTACGTCTGAGTGACGTACTGCAGATAACAGCCGATCATCACGGCTATTTATCGAAGACAAGTGCTCCTTAAACAGAGCTGTTGCCATAGCTATGGCAATGTGTGAGCCAAGCATTGGGTTCATCTTAATCTCTCCAGTTTTAATAAAAAAAGTTCAAAAAGAGCCGCGTCCATTGCGCGGTCTCCTTTTTCATATTGCTGCCAAGCTCTGCATGATTTGTATATCAGCTCTGCAGCCGCTGTTTGGGTTAGGCCCGCATCCTTACGGGCTTTCTTGATTTGGGAGGGTGTTGGGTTATTCATCTTCATCTAGCATTCTTTCAAGCATTTCGTTAAATTCGGCAAGAGTTTCGCCTAAATGTAAATCTCTTGCTTCTTGTTTTGTTACTGATTTTCTGCAATTTCCTTGCATATCAGATGTTATTTTCCCATTTTCAACCCAATTATCACGAGTTTCTTTTTTAGAAAAAGAAACTAAATCAACTGCTTTTGACATGCGGCCAGTTATTGAATTAGCCTCTCCAGTAGTTGTGTTTTTTCCAGATGTAAATTGCACTGCGTAATATTTTTTCATGATCGTATCTCTCAAAAAGGGTTCCAGAAGTTGAAACCATGATTAGATTATACGCTCATTGTGCATAAGTGCAAGCATTTATTTTAAAATTTATAATAAAATCAGCATAAATTAGAAAGAAAAATACCTTTAAAATCAGTAGTGGTAGGGTGGTAAAAGTGAAAAAGTCTCTTTTACCACTCTTTACCTACCACTAGACCCTAATTTTACCGTTGGTGACTTGGCGCGGGTGATTTAGATGATCTCTCAAGTCCGCAGTCGTAACAAACTTTTTTGCCCAGGCTATGCAGTATCATCCAGTGCGTATGGTGACAGATGAGCAGCTGGTGGGGCGCATTAAAAAGATTTATTGGCGCGAACGTTATTAATGGCCACTTAATCATAAAAACACCTTGTTAAACGCCTTAATTTTGCTTTCACAGCTTAAAAAGCAACAATTCGGGTAATCCCCTACGTTTTTTAAAAACTCTTGTTCTTGCGCCTTTGTAGTATTTAATCCTACTGCTTCGGCTTTGTAATAAAACCACTCAATAATGCTCATCATAAATTCACCTGTTTTTAATATTATTTTTATAAGTCATCAATAAAATCAATGCTTTACAAATAGTTGGTCATAGTTGGTCATAGTTGGTCATCTGTAAGTCATTGATATTTCTATATTAATGAC
>CAIMDR010000586.1 GCA_903839795.1 uncultured Methylococcaceae bacterium
CCCGGCGGGTTGGTAATCATCTCGTTGGCATAAGAAACAATGCTTAACTCGCCAATATCTTTGGGGATTGCAGGCGGCACGCTGTTGTTGCTAAGCATCATTTGGCGAAAGGCTTCGTTTTCTTCAAACAGTTCCCGCATTTGCACCATTTGCTTCATGGTTTTGCCGATTGATGTTTCTTGAATCTCGACAATACCGGCATAACGGCTTATAAACTCGCAAATTCGCTGGGCATCTGCGTGTTTGTCGCGATGTCGCGTTACTTCAAACTCAACAAAATCGGTAATAACCAAACTGACGTTATCCTTAAAGACCAGTAAGGTCTCCAGTGCATCGGCACGCGCCAAGGAAATCAGCGGGCCGGCATCCGCAATAACAATCTCGATGCGTCGGTTTTTTTTCAAGGTCATTTTGCGGCCAGTATTTTACTGGCATAAGCCGTCATCGCCAGGCGCTCAGACTTTGATAACGTAGGTTTGTTCATCTTGGCCGTAGCCAGTGCATCCAGCAAATCACCATACCAGTCAAAACCCATCAGCTTCATCGCCTCGGAACGCGACAAACCGCCATGCACATAAGAGGTTAAAATCATTTTTTTTGCGGTTTGTACGGAAAAAGCCATAAACGCTTCTTTCCCGTTCTTCTCGATAAGCAGGCTGTCATCATCGGGAAAAGACAAGGCATCGCCAAGCTTGTTTTTAACTTCAGTGGCTGTCATGACGCGCATGATAGGCTCCTTTTTTAGGTGGTTTTAGCCACCTATATTAGCTAATATAAAAATAATAGCTAATATTATTTAAGCACTGACTGGGTAAAATCATCACCGCTGCCGGTCGGGGTTTGTAACCCCGACCGAAACGTTTACAGGCTTCAATAACTTTATAAACGTGAGTGACGGGGTTGTAAACCCCGTCACGCGCTGAAGCTAATATTATTTAAGCACTGACTGGGTAAAATCATCATCGCTGCCGGTCGGGGTTTGTAACCCCGACCGAAACGTTTACAGGCTTCAATAACTTTAAAAACGTGAGTGACGGTGTTGTAAACCCCGTCACGCGCTGGAAGAGTCCAATGTTTTTGTAATGATAGTGTTCATGGTCAGAGCTTGTAGAACTCAGCTTAAAATCCATATATTCTAGCCGATCTGGAATTTTATTTTGTCGAATTAGCTTTCACGTTTGGCGAAGGTATTGTTTCTCAAGAAACGCTTTATAAGCCTCTAGCATATCAACCCGCTACCTGATCCATAAAAGTCTTAAAATTATCCGCGACCATAAACTTAACCGGCACCTCCAGCGCCTTAAAATGTTCTCTGCCACAGTCAATTTTTGCTTTCTCTGACGGCCTCAGCAGGTCACCCAAAATAGTGCCTTTGGTTTCTACGACAAAATACAGTTTTTCTTCGTCATCCTGATTAACCAACACCGCCCAGTCGGGGTTATAACTACCCAAAGGTGTATCAATCTTAAACCAGCCCGGTAGTTTTGCATAAACCTTCACATCGGCGCTGGTCTCAAATTTGCGGGCAAAATCGGCTTCAACTTCAGAATCATAAATCACATGATCGTAAATCGACTTTTGCGCTTCCAACATGTTTTTATTCAAATAACCCATTAACTCTTTTTCTTCAAAAAGTTCCTGCGCATAAAAATGTTCATCACCGATTTTTTTATAAGTAATACCGGCGACAATTAACTGGCGCATTTGCCGTTTGATAATGGCACTGACTTCATCAACAAATTTCTGCGGATTGTTTTTAAAATCCTGCAAGCGGTCACATTGCAGCAAAATAGCCACCAAGGTTTTACGGGTTAACTGCGTTTCATTTTGTAGATAACTGACAATATCCGGTAATTGATAATCTTGGCTATTAAACACATGCTGTTTTTCACTGATATCATTGATGGTGATACCACCACGACCTATTTCTGCTTTACCTTTACCGTAAATAAACTTGGCCTTGCCCACCACCAATTCATTTTTAATCGGCTCAACACAACGCTTAATCAACTCGTCAACATCAAATTGCAGTCTAAAAGTGGTCTTGTATTTAATAATATCCCAGAGCTGTTTAAAATCCTCACCCAGATAAACGGCTTTATTCAGCGTAACCGTTTCCTTGTCAGCGGCATTTTTGATATTCAAATTGCCGGCAACTTTTTTTAGCGTTGCCGTAATCTGGCTGGAATAATCATGAAATTCATACGGCAAATCGACGCTGTTAGCCTTAATGTCAGACCGCAGTTTATCTTGCACCTTACCGTTTTTGTCGATGTAACCGGAACTCAATAAATGTGTCCATAATTTCTCTGATGGTTCCGCACCCAAAAAAGCTTGCCTGTGGTCTTCGGTTTCAATCACGATATTAGCAAACAGATGTTTTTCTACGACACCAAATTTAATGCCTTCGTCTTCTTCAATTTCTTTCTGTAACTGACTTACAAAATCCTCATAGGATTCATTGGCCATCACCGTCAGGGTATTCACCTCAAAACCATGCACCCGTTCGCCGTCCTGATTAACTGCAATACGCAAGCCACGGCCTATTTCCTGACGTTTTTTAATCAGTGACTTGGTTTCATTCAGCGTACAAATTCCGAACACATTGGGATTATCCCAGCCTTCTTTTAGCGCGGTATGGGAAAAGATAAATTTTAACTTGGACTTAAAACTCAGCAGTTTTTCCTTATCGCGCATAATCAATCGGTAAGTATCCTCATCGGCTTGGGTAACACCCGTGGTATCTTTGTACTGGTTTTTGGCTTTGCCGGTTTTATCACTGGAAAAATAGCCGTCATGCACTGCCTCAACCAGACTCTCGACATCAACATCACCAAACAAGGATTGATACTTGGGTTTCTTGATTAACTTGCGATATTCTTCCTCAAACATCAATGCATATTTGCCCTTTTGGGTGTTGCCCTCGGCATCATAAAAACGGTAATTGGCCACCTTATCGATAAAAAACAGGCTCAGTACCTTAATGCCTAAAGCCGTCAGCTTAAGTTCCTTGTTCAGATGCTCTTCAATGGTTTTGTTAATTTGCAAACGCTTGTAGTCGTCCGGGTTAACATCGCCTATCCGTTCACCCAAACGAATAACATCCGGTTTACTGGTAAAATCGATGTACTCGTTGCCTGGCTCGCAATAAATATCGTTAATGACATAACCGTCATACACATCCCGACCACTGGATAACGCCAACAGGTCATCGCCACTTTTAACTTTTTTGGTGATCCGTTTAACCTGACCTTTCTGAATGGCATCAAACTCAATCTGTGCGCTGATTGGGCTTTTTTTATTGTCCACACTAATCAGCCGAATATAAGCCTTGTTGTGGCCGTCTTTAACCACAATGGACGCCACTTCAATTTGCTTGACCAATTTGCGCTCATAGGCATCGATGGAATCGAGCTTATACATCACATTGTATTTTTCTTTATGCGTGGCAGAATAGCGCAGCGTACACAGCGGGTTTAACGACGCAATCGCTTCTTTGGCTTTGTCGGTGTTATCAACACTTTGCGGTTCATCAATAATAACAATCGGACGAGTCTCGCAAATAAACTCAATGGGCTTCATGCCGTTCATACGGTCATTGGGCCGATGGATAATATTGGCAGAGGTTTCCTTGGCCGGATCAGTAAAACTTTTCTTGAACGCATCAATATTGATGACCATAATCTGAATGGCATCATTGGTGGCAAAGCTGCGCACTTCGCCTAATTTTGAGGAATCATAGATAAAATAATCATACGGCGTATTAGCGTACAGGCCTTTAAAATGCTGCTCGGTAATTTGTAAAGACTTATAAACGCCTTCTTTAACCGCTACCGACGGCACCACAATAATAAACTTGGTAAAGCCAAAGCGGGTGTTAAGCTCAAAAATGGAGCGTAAATAAACGTAGGTTTTACCCGTTCCGGTTTCCATTTCAATCGTAAAGTTCCGTGAGACTTTACTCTTGACCTGCTCCAGCCAATCGCCTTCTTCCGTCTGCTTCAAGCCTTGTTTTAACTGAATATGACGGATATTTTCCAGCAGTTCATCATCCAAAAGACTCAGCCTATTACCTACGCCATCAGTAGATTGATCGGAAAAAATATCATCTTGCGGCCCTTTAACCACTTTGGAGACCGAAAAATTGGTTTTAAGTGAATCCTGGCCTTTAAAAATATCAGCAATGGCACTGATAGCGTCCCATTGGTAATCCAGTTCGGCGTTAAATTGTAATTTCATTAAGGTTTTCCATTATGTTCAATAAAACCGGCACAAATCCTTGTCACCATATACAATCAATATCGTAGTGTTTAAAAACACTGTCAGCACTGGCTAATTGCATTTTTTCTGCTTTTGCTTGCACTAATATCAACCGATCAAAAGGATCATTATGATGGGGCGGCAAATTTTTCAAAGCATAAATATGCTCAGCTTCAATGGCTAAAATTTGTAAACCATTTTCCATGCATTGCTGTTCAATTAATTCGTTAAGCGGTAAATCAAGCGCAAGTTTACCCAGTTGATTTTTGATCTGCATTTCCCAAATACTGGCCATACTCAAGAAAATATCGCTGTCCATATTTTCATAGATGGCCATTATGTGCCGGGGTATTTTTTCAGGAGCATTTCTAAGCCATAAAAAAACATGCGTATCCGGGTGTGATTAAAAGTGCGGGGATTGTGTAAAATACCCGTATTTGTCTTGACACAAATTATGAATCCAAATAAAGAACAGCACCTTATCAACCGCCTAAAGCAACATCCAAAACTACTTGATCG
>CAIMDR010000587.1 GCA_903839795.1 uncultured Methylococcaceae bacterium
ATCCAGTAGAAGACCCACAAATATTGGAACTGGTTTATCAACTGCTGTTAAAAATAAAACAAGGTAACCTTCCGCAAAAACTGACACTGTCAAACTGGTTGCTTGAAAATATGCAGGGCTTAGGCAATTTAAACTTACCCGATAGAAAAGAAACCGATAGAGAAATACCTTTTCAACCATGAAAGCGTATTTATTGGATACCAATGTTATTTCAGAAATAATGACAACCGAGCCAAACCAGCGCGTCATTGATTTTTTAGCCCAAATAAAAGAAAGTTATTTATCTGTCATTACGCTGCATGAGTTGCACTATGGCTTGCAGCTTTTGCCCGAAGGACAATGGCGCAACACAATAGCCAACAAATTACAAAGCCTGCTCACTCACTATAACGATTACATCATACCTGTAAATCAGGCAATAGCACTTCAAGCCGCTGTGTTACGCGCTGATGCCAAACAAGAAGGACGTATCGTTCATTTGGCAGATGCTTTAATTGCAAGTACGGCTTAAGTAAAGTGTGGATAGTTGCCACCCGAAACACCAATAATTTTATAGATAGTAGGGTTGAAATTATTGACCCTTGGACTCTTTGAGCCCTGTAGATTGCTGCTTTCAATGAGCGAAAAACTTTACTCGTTTACTCGTTCCCAAGCTCCAGCTTGGAAATGCAGACTTGGAAGCTCCAACTTCCCAAGCCGGAGCTTGGGAACCAGAAGAACTTAACGATTAAAGCCTTGAACTTTACCTAAGGAAAAACAATGCACATACAACTTCAACCAGAATTTGATGACATATTGCAACCGCTCGGCAGTCATGCTGTTGAATTTTTTTTAGCGGCAAGTTTGTATCATGCCAGAAAGATTAGCTTTACGACAGCCGCACACATGGCCGGTTTAGATTTTGACGGCTTTAAAACACGCTTAACAGAACATTTTAATCAAGGCTATATCATGGACGATGAATGTGTTTTAGACGATATTCGCACTGTAGCAAAATTATAAATATCCGTGAAAATTGTACTTAATACCAGCCCGATCATTTTTTTAAGCAAAGTAAACAGCCTTAAACTTTTAGCCGACTGTATCGATGATATTTATGCCCCAAGGCAGTTATCCAAGAATTACATGAATATACGCTGCCCGCGTTTATAAAGGTTCGTATACTTTCAGCAACAGGAGAGGCTTATGTGCAGGGTGCTTTAGGGCGACTGCATCAAGGTGAGCTTGAAGCGATCGTTTTAGCGCAAGAAATAGAGGTTGATTATGTTGTGCTGGATGATTTATTGGCGCGGCGTAAGGCGCAACGCTTGGGGCTTGATGTGATGGGTACGTTAGGCTTATTACTTTTTCTGGAAAAGCGAAACGTACTGAGCGCTGAACAAGCCTGGCGAAAGATACGGTAATTGACTGAACAGCACAGCATGTATTTATCGCCGCCGCTTCTACAGCAAATAAAAATCCAACTGTTGGGTAATCATTAAAAATGATTTTTAATACAAACACATAGCACTGACTACCGTTTCATATAAACATACTGACAGGTTGTTGCCATGAAGAAACGATAGTCAATTCCTCAAAACCGGTTGCCGCCATGTTATTTGTTAAATTACCGACGCCTATACAATGGGAATAATATAGGGCATAATGTCCGAAAATATTCCTAGACAAAGAAGCTATTATGTACTCGCTCCAACCGCTCGACTTACTGCGACAAGCTCGCGTTCGCTATAATCAGAATGAAATTGCCGTTCTTCTTGGCGTGGATGTCCGCACCGTTCGTCGCTGGGAAGTTCGTGACACCGAACCGCCACACTATCTGGCTGATGCCATTCGTCAGCGCTTATTGCCTTTGGTTGATACCGACTCAATAAACCAACACCCTTTTACTTTTATAGACTTGTTCGCAGGGATTGGCGGCATTCGGCTGGGCTTTGAAGCCCATGGTGGGCATTGCTTGTTTACCAGTGAATGGAATTCGTTTTCTCAGAAAACTTATTTAGCCAATTTCCCCCACGATACTGATCATGTTTTTGTCGGGGACATAACCACTATTGATGAAAATGACGTACCTAATCACGACATATTACTGGCTGGCTTTCCTTGCCAACCGTTTAGTATTGCCGGTGTGTCCAAAAAAAATGCCTTGGGACGTCCGCATGGTTTTGAATGTGCGACCCAAGGCACGCTGTTTTTTGATGTTGCCCGTATTATTGCCGCCAAACAGCCTAAAGCATTTATGTTGGAGAATGTTAAAAATCTGCTTTCTCACGACCAAGGCAATACCTTTAAAGTGATCCTGCAAACGTTACGGGATGAGTTAGGCTACGAGGTGCATTATAAAGTTATTGACGGGCAGCGCTTTGTACCACAACATCGGGAACGCATTATTATTATGGGCTTTCGTGACAAGACGGATTTCTCGTGGGATGATTTACAAATACCGGCCATCGGGCCACGCCTGTCCAGCATATTACATCCACAGGATGGCAGCGAAACACCAGAAGAACCCTACACGACTGGAACGCAGGCTATTATTAACAGTAAATACACCTTAACTGCCAATTTATGGACTTATCTTCAAGCTTATGCCGCAAAACATCGTGCGGCCGGTAATGGTTTCGGTTTTGGCTTGGTGAGTGCAGATAGTGTAGCTCGTACCCTGTCTGCAAGATACCATAAGGACGGCTCGGAAATACTGGTTTCTCAGGGAGAAAGCAATCGCCCACGCCGGTTGACACCACGAGAATGCGCTAGGCTTATGGGATTTCCTGATAGTTTTAAGATTCGAGTCTCTGATACACAAGCTTACCAACAATTTAGTCGGGCAGCACTTGTTCCAATGATTACAGAAGTTGCAAAAATCATGACTCCGCATATTTTGACAAGGGCTTCAGCAACCTATAAACAGGAATCTAATGGCAACTAGAATAAACTGGTCTCGCGATCAATTGCTGATTGCTTTTAATTTATACTGCCAAATGCCTTTCGGGAAAATGCACTCTCGCAATCCAGAAATCATTAAATGCGCTGAAATAATTGGTAGAACGCCATCAGCATTAGCTATGAAATTAGTTAATATTGCCAGTCTTGACCCTGCCATAACGTCTACAGGGAAAAGTGGTTTAAAAGGCGCATCATCCTCAGATAGAGCAATGTGGGAAGAAATGCAATCAGACTGGGATCGGTTCGCCAATGAGGTGCAAAAAGCAACAAGTTCATTTGAAATAGATGAATTGTCGATAGATGATAAAGATACTTCTGAGACAAATGAATTCATTGATTACACTGGAAGTA
The DNA here is from genome assembly GCA_903839795.1 of uncultured Methylococcaceae bacterium. Classification (GTDB taxonomy): domain Bacteria; phylum Pseudomonadota; class Gammaproteobacteria; order Methylococcales; family Methylomonadaceae; genus Methylobacter_C. Next base: position 3,295 of record CAIMDR010000587.1, read on the forward strand.
ACAAAATAGTCCAAACCACAACCCGCGTTGGTCAGAATCTTTTTCGGCGCTCGGTACTCAGTGCTTACGAATATAAGTGCTGCATTACTGGGTTAGCTATTTCAAAATTGTTGGTGGCTAGTCACATTATTCCATGGCGAGTTGACACAGAAAATCGCCTAAATCCAAGCAATGGTCTTTGTTTATCAATGCTGCACGATAAAGCTTTTGATGTCGGCATATTAACGATATTGGAAGATATGACTATCAGCGTTTCACAAAAATGTACGGATGAATCCGATCAATTTTTTAATTCTTCTCTGTTGGCTTATCATGGCAAACCTATTTTTTCACCCAAAAAATTTAAACCTCACGCTGAGTTTCTTGCTTACCACCGAGAACATGTTTTTGAGAAATAGAAAATAGTTATGAATATTCGATTTGAGTACCTTTATAGAGATGCAGGCAATTTTAAGAGCTGGGGTGAGTTAGTTTTTTCTAATCCTTACAATATCAATGTCAACCTTGTTAAAGCAATGGCCGAAAATGTACTGATTGATCAAACCTATTTTGTAGCAAGCAAAGCTGACGTCCCTGATTTACATTTTAAAGAATATAACGATCAACTTGATCATGGCTGGCATGAATTTCATGCAGTCGCACAAACCGAAGAAGCTACAAATGATCCGCTCGGACGAAATATTGAAGAATTTATCGAATCGCTTCAATTTGCGGCATCAGAATAAGAAAATAAATTGTATTTGCATCACCGTTTATCTATGAATAAGTGTTGTAGTAGAGGTATCAGATAAAACCTATCTCGATGAAATGCTACAAAAGTTTGGCGGTAAATTTCCAACAACCCGTATATTTTCAGAATATGCGCGATCAACGCTGAAAGACCTCAATCCGCAAGAAGATCAGGACTTGGTGTTAATGGCATGGATAGAGCGGGAAGAAATTTTGTTCCGTACCTTGGAACGTTATATGATTGCTGAGCGTTTATCAAAAGGTTTGGAGGTAACGAAGAAAATATGGCTGTTGACGTAGACAGTTTTATCGCTTTTTCGCTTTCCGTACAAAACCGGCGCAAAAGTCGTGTAAGTTTAGCCTTGGAAAATCATCTGGAACTGTTGTTTGTTGGTTGCGGTTTACGTTATTCCCGTACCGCTGTGACCGAAAATAAAACCAAACCGGGTTTTCTATTTCCCGGAGTCGCCGAATATCGCAATCCGGGTTTTAATCCGCTTAACCTGACTATGCTGGGCGTAAAATCGACCTGCAAAGATCGTTGGCGGCAAGTATTGGCAGAAGCCAATCGCATCGCGCACAAACATCTGCTTACCTTTGAGGCGGCGATCAGTAGTAATCAAACCGATGAAATGCGCACAAAAAACCTGCAATTGGTCGTGCCGCGCAGGCTTCATGACTCTTACACAGAAACCCAGCGTGCCTGGCTGATGGACGTATCCTCATTTATAACCTTGGTACAAGAGCGACAGGACATGTAAAGTGTGAAATAAAATCACCAAAACCTGCCGGGCGTTTATCGAAGATCATAGCGCGAGGTAGTGTTTCCGCTCTAAATGTGCAAAACAATTGAGAACAAACGGCTTTACCACCTTTTGGCCTTAACATCGCAGGTCGAATTAGCGAAAGCGCAATTCGACAAATCAAAGTGTTTATCACCACCAAATCCGACCAACTTTGCTTTTATGTAACGATATCCGTGTATTGTAGGGGCAATCCCTTGCGGTTGCCCTGCTAACATCGTGGCATTAAAGGGCAGGCGTAAAGCCTGCCCCTACAAAAAAATGTCCCGCATCGTGGGGAAAAGCAAAGCCACGGTTGCCCAAAAGCTTTTTTGAAATGTTTTATATGCCGGATTGGTGTCTTTTGTTTATTGTTGACAATGTAACCGCATGGGTTACAATCTGGCCATGATTAAAAACTTTACACATAAAGGTTTGGAGAAATTCTTTACCTTGGGTCATCAGGCCGGTATTGAGGTCATTCATGCCAAACGTCTGCGCATGATACTTTCAGTACTTAATGATGCCAAGGTAATGACTGACATTGATTCGCCCGCCTTGCGACTTCACGCTTTAAAAGGTAATCGGGCGGGTTTTTGGGCCGTTACCGTTCAGGCCAATTGGCGAGTCATTTTTAAATTTGAAGATGGCGATGTTTATGTTGTCGATTATCTTGACTATCACTGTTGAGTGCCCGGCTTGATTAATGAGTGCCTGCGTCCATGCAGCGCACGACACATCATTTTATCAGTATGCTTTTTCGTACTGATGGACTCAACCAGACTTAGGCTTTCTTAGAGCCTACGATATTTAGGTCATGACACCTTGGGGTGCTTCACCAGCTCCAAGCTCTGTCGTTAGTC
>CAIMDR010000588.1 GCA_903839795.1 uncultured Methylococcaceae bacterium
AATGATAAATTTTTCATTTTTCTATTTTTTACCGCAATCATTGCCGATTTGACTAAAAAATGATCAAGATTCACAGCATTACCAATAAGTCAAATTTACAACCTTTTGATTTACAAGAATTTCCATAATGAGAATTGCTGTTTTAAGATGGCGTTTTTTAAACCGGAATCGGGCTTGAATCCGGATACCATGGTGTTGTACGAGCACAACCGGCTCAAGGTGATTCGTCAGGTTTTTTACAGTAAGAAAAACAAAAATTCGGTGGATTTAATATTGTCGCTGAACGGCTTGCCGGTGGCGACGCTGGAGCTGAAAAACCGCTTTACCGGACAAAATACGGCGCATGCCAAAAGGCAGTACGCCACCACCCGCGACAATAAAGAGCTGTTGTTTGCGTTTAAAAAACGCGCCTTGGTGCATTTTGCCGTAGATGATGAAGAGGTCTACATGACTACTCGCATAGACGGCAGCAATACTTATTGGCTGCCCTTTAACAAAGGCGATAATTTTGGCGCAGGCAACCCCCCAAATCCGGCCGGCTATCGCAGCGATTACCTGTGGAGGGAAACGCTGGCAAAAGATAGCTGGCTGGAGATCATCGGGCGTTTTCTCCATCTGCAAGTGGAAGAATTTGACTTTGAAGGACGAATCCACAAGAAAGAAAAGTTGATTTTTCCTCGTTTTCATCAGTTGGATGCAGTGCGCAAGATCACCGCCCACGCGCAAAACCACGGCACCGGGCATAACTATCTAGTGCAACATTCGGCAGGCTCAGGCAAAAGCAATTCCATTGCCTGGCTCGCTTATCGTTTGTCCGGCCTACACGATACACAGGATCAGCGTATTTTTAACAGCGTGATTGTGGTGACGGATCGGCGGGTACTTGATTCGCAATTGCAAAACACCATTTATCAGTTTGAACATAAATCAGGTGTGGTTCAGCGTATTGATAAAGATTCACAGCAGTTGGCGGATGCCATTGGCGGCGGCACCCATATCATTATCACCACCTTACAGAAATTTCCCTTTGTGATCGACAAAGTGGGTGGGTTGCCTAACCGCAACTATGCGGTAATTATTGATGAAGCCCACAGCTCGCAAGGTGGTGAAGCCAGCAAAAAGATGAAGGCGGTGCTGGCCGGGGGGGATAAACCCGGAAACATCGACGATGCGGTGCCGGAAGTCAACGAACCCTATCCCGAATACGACAACGATGACGGTGAAGTGGTCGATGCACAGGAGCTGGTGAATTACTATGTGGAACGCTCTGCCGCAGCACGTGGGCGGCAACCAAACTTATCCTTCTTTGCTTTTACGGCTACGCCGAAATATAAAACTTTGGCGGTATTCGGCTATCAGGATGCCGACGGCAAACCGCAGCCGTTTCATCTTTATTCCATGCGTCAGGCGATTGAGGAGGGTTTTATTCTTGATGTGTTGCAGAACTATACTACTTATCAGCTTTATTTCAAACTGTCCAAAGCCATTGAAGACGACCCGAAAATCAATAAGAAAAAAGCGGCACAGGCAATCGCCCGCTTTGTTTCTTTGCATCCGCATAATCTGGCGCAAAAGACAGAAATCATTATCGAGCATTTTCGCCAAGTTGTGGCGAGCAAGATTGGTGGAAGAGCCAAGGCGATGCTGGTGACCGGCTCGCGACTGCACGCTAAACGCTATTTTGAGGAGTTCAGCCGCTATATCAAAGAAAAAGGCTACGAGCAGAATATTAACATTCTGGTGGCCTTTTCCGGCAAGGTAGTGGATGACAACTTCCCCGAAGGTGTGACTGAGCCGCAGTTGACCGGATTCGGCGAAAAAGAATTGCCTCAGGTTTTTGCTGAGAATGAATATAAAATCCTGATCGTCGCCGACAAATACCAGACCGGGTTCGATCAGCCATTGCTGCACACCATGTATGTGGACAAGGTGTTATCTGGCGTAAAAGCGGTACAAACGCTGTTACGCTTGAACCGCACCGCACCCGGTAAGGAAGACACTTTTGTACTCGATTTCGTGAATGACCGGCAGACTATTCTCGATTCGTTCCAGCCCTATTACGAAATCACCACTGTAACAGAAGAGCCGGAACCCAACCATTTATATGATCTAAAAGCCAAGCTGGATGAGCAGCAGATTTATTTGTCTTCGGAAGTGAATGCACTGGCCTGGGTCTACTTCAACCCAACAACGCAAATGAATGCCCGGACTCAATCGCAGTTATACAGCTTCATTGATCCGGCGGTGGATCGTTACAAAGCCATTGAATCGGAGGACAAAAAAGACAACTTTAAGAAAAGCTTGCGTACATGGACAAATCTGTACGCATTCCTTGCCCAGATCATGCCCTTCCACGAGCCTGAATTTGAAAAGTTTTATGCCTACGCCAAGCTTTTGTTGACTAAGCTACCTAAGCGTGATTTGGCCGATAGCATGAAACTCACCGATGAAGTGGCGTTGGAGTATTACCGCCTGCAAAAAATCAAAGATGGCGCTATTGACTTAATCACTGGCGAAGAAGGTGTGTTGGATGGTCTGACAGAAGCGGGAATTAAACGCGCCACAGAAGAAAAAGCCGCTTTATCTGAAATCATCGACGTTTTAAATGATCGTTTCGGCACTAAGTTCGAAGAAGCCGACCGGCTTTTCTTTGAGCAGATCGAAGCAGAATTGATGGGTGATGCCACCCTTCGGATACAGGCCAAAGTTAATAAACTGGATACCTTTAAATATGCCTTTGAAGAGATGTTTATTGACAAGCTGATTGAGAGGATGGATCAGAACCAGGAGATTTTTGAAAAAATCCTTGAGGATCAATCGTTCGGTGGACTGGTAAAAGAACTGATGATGAAAAAAGTATATGCCCGGTTGAACGAAGCAACGGAATAAAGCAGATAACAAGGCATTGCACTATCGGCTTCGGGTCGGGTCGAGTGTTGCCAGCGATCTTTTCAAAACCCTACAAGTTCGAACGTCAGGTATCTGGTTTTTTAACATCTGATAAGCTTGGAGAGGAAGTTGTTTTTTCGTTGATTTCAATCACCCACACATTTATTGGTAAAACAAAAATTTTACATTTTCAACGCTCTTTTCCAGATACCCTAAATAAACAGCGCCCGTATCATAACAACTACGCAGCCTAATAATTACAAAGCCAACGAAATGATCAACTATAAAACTCAGCCTGACCAGTCAACCACATTACCATCAGGCATACCTTATATTGTAGGCAATGAAGCGGCCGAACGCTTTAGCTATTATGGCATGAGGGCCATATTAGTGGTTTTTATGACGCAATATCTGATGAACCCATCCGGTCAACTGGATGTCATGTCAGAAAATGAAGCACAGGGCTATTTTCATTTATTTGTCTCGACGGTATATTTTATGCCGTTGTTCGGCGCGTTATTGGCTGATGGTCTGTTGGGTAAATATCAAACCATTATTTTTTTATCGCTGATTTATTGCCTGGGTCATTTTGCCTTGGCAATTGATAACACCCGCATGGGCTTGTTAATTGGGCAAGTCCTGATTGCCTTGGGTGCAGGCGGTATAAAGCCCTGTGTTTCAGCGCACATTGGCGACCAGTTCGGCATTGCCAATCGGCATTTAATGACCAAAGTGTTTAGCTGGTTTTATTTTGCCATCAATTTTGGTGCCTTTACCGCCATGTTGATTATTCCCTGGTTACTGGATCACTATGGCTCTGCTGTCGCTTTTGCGGTTCCCGGTTTGTTAATGCTGCTGGCAACCGTTACTTTCTGGTCAGGACGGTATCGTTTTGTGCATATTCAACCTGCCGGCATCAACTTTATTAAAGAAATGTTCAGTCAGGTCGGCCTAAAA
>CAIMDR010000589.1 GCA_903839795.1 uncultured Methylococcaceae bacterium
ACCTCCCCCTTTGAAAAAGGGGGATTGAGGGGGATTTATTTAACAAATCTCCCCTAACCCCTCTTTTTCAAAGAGGGGAACTGAATAGTTACATACTTTTTCGCCTTTAGCCTTGCGCCCTACGCCTCATTTATTTTTTGCAGCAATTGCCTCAGCTGCCCGTACCACGTTATTGGCCATTTTTTCTGAAGCAGCATCGATTAAACGACCGTCCAAGGCAGCTGCGCCTTTGCCTTGCGCCGCTGCTTCTTGCAACGCCACTAAAATGCGCTTGGCTTTTTCAACTTCAGCGGCAGGCGGAGTAAAAATTTCATTGGCTAATTCGACCTGTGAAGGATGAATCGCCCATTTACCTTCACAACCTAAGGCCGCCGCACGCCTTGCCGCCAGCCTGAAACCTTCGGGATCTTTAAAATCACCAAAAGGCCCATCAATGGGACGCAAGCCGTAAGCGCGGCAAGCAACCGTCATGCGACTAATGGCAAAATTCCATTGGTCACCCGGATAATCAGGATTTAAACCGCCAATGTTGGTCGTTCTGGCACGATTACTGGCCGCATAATCAGCCACACCAAAATGCAGGGCTTCAAGACGGCCTGAAGCTCCATTGCGAGCAATATCTTCTACGTTAGCCATACCCAAGGCGGTTTCAATCAAGGCTTCAATGCCTATTTTATTTTTTAATCCCTGTTGCATTTCCAATTGGTTAAGCATCGCTTCAACCATATAGACATCGGCATAAACACCGACTTTAGGAATCAAAATAGTATCAATTTTTGCGCCGCATTGCTCAACCAAATCAACCACATCACGAACCATATACTGCGTATCCAGGCCGTTGATACGCACAGAAACAGTAACGCCATGACCTTTCCAGTCCATGTCGTTTATTGCTTCAATGATATTTTTTCTGGCGCGTAATTTGTCATCGGGAGCTACGGCATCTTCAAGATCCAGAAAAATGAAATCCGCACCACTTTTCATCGCCTTTTCAAACATATCCGGACTTGACCCAGGAACTGCTAACTCACAACGTTGAACACGTTGAACTGACGCTGCATATAAAGTGTGGCTCATTTTTACATTCCTAAGGTTATGGGTGTTGATGTTTGTTCCTTAACTTAACGTCAATAAACAAATAAATCGCCCATTCTACTTTTAGTGCTACTAAAGTCAATTTTTAAAACCCGCTTTCTGCTTAAAGTTGTAATCAAATCTTGCTGATTGTTGGTGCCTATGTCATTATTGCCAGTTTTTTGGGGTATTTCGTTTTCCAATCCCAAGTCCTGATTTAATCAATCATTCCACTACCTACTAAAGAGGCAAACCCATGGCTGGTCGTAACCACCTATATATTCCAGGCCCTACCAACGTACCTAATGAAATTCTAAATGCGATGCATATTCCTATGGAAGACCATCGTTCACCTGTTTTTCCAAAGTTACTAACACCTCTATTGCAAGACCTGAAAAAAATCTTCAAAACCGAAACCGGACAAGCTTTTGTGTTTCCTGCTACAGGAACTGCGGGCTGGGAAATCGCTTTTACCAACACGTTAAATCCAGGCGATAAAGTATTGATCTATCGTTTTGGTCAATTCAGTCATTTATGGGCTGAAATGGGCAAACGCTTGGGCTTTGATGTTGAAGTTCATGAAGAAACCTGGGGTAAAGGTATTCCCCTTGACAAGCTGGAAGCTCGTTTAAAAGAAGACACCCAGCACGAAATCAAAGCCGTTTTAGCAACACATAATGAAACGGCTACCGGCGTTACCAGTGACATTGGTGGTGTTCGTAAAGCCATGAATGCGGCAAACCACCCTGCCCTGTTATTTGTTGATGGCGTCAGCTCTATTGCCAGTCTTGATTTTCGCATGGACGAATGGGCTGTTGACGGTGCCATCAGCGGTTCACAAAAAGGTTTTATGATGCCGGCTGGCGGTGCATTTTTGGCTTTTAGTCAAAAAGCGTTAAAAGCGACTGAAACATCAACTTATCCACGTTGTTTTCTGGACTTAAGAGACCAGATGAACACCAACAAAGATGGCTATACACCTTACACACCGGCTTTGCCCATTTTATACGGCTTGCGTAAAGCACTGGACATGTTACTTGAAGAAGGCATGGAAAATGTTTACGCACGCCACTTTCGCCTGGCTGAAGGTACGCGTAAAGCAGTGGCTGCCTGGGGTTTAACGCTATGCGCCGAGCCTGGCTTTGAATCTAACACAGTGACTGCGATTATTGTCCCTGAAGATAAAGATGCACGCACGGTTATCAGCACGGCTTTTAATAAATACAATATCTCTTTAGGCGCGGGGCTTTCTGTATTGGCTGGCAAAGCTTTCCGTATCGGTCACGTCGGCGACATGAATGACGTCTCCATGCTGGGAGCTATCGCCGGTGTTGAAATGGCTTTATTGGACTGCGGTTTTGATATTAAACCAGGTAGCGGCGTTGCAGCGGCTATCGAGTATTATCGGGCAACTGCATAATCCTAAAAACCACAAATTATCCACGAAAAACACGAAAGACACGAAATAAATTAGTAAGTTATATCATTTAGCTATTCACCCTTTGGGTGACGACTTACAACTTGGTATCTCTTTGAGATTTTTCGTGCTTTTTGTGTTTTTCGTGGACGAAATGATTTTTCCAGGATAATAAATTGCTTTAAGTAGCGAGGCTCGGCAGCCGTTTACGGTTGTCGGGTCACGTCACCTTAGCAATGCCTTACTTTTAAATCCATTACCCTATTCTGTGGAGATTATTCAATGAGCAAACCTAAAGTCATCGTTACTCGAAAATGGCCTGCTGAAGTCGAGGCACAGTTAAAAGCACTTTATGATGTACAACTAAACGAATCCGACATCCCCATGACGGCGGATGAACTTAAAAAAGCCCTGCAAACGGCGGATGCTTTATTGCCCACCGTTACCGATTTAATCACTGCTGACATACTTAATATTGACGGGAAACGCGCTAAAATTATTGGCAATTTTGGTGTCGGTTATAACAATATCGATATCAATACGGCCAAAGCACAAGGATTGGTGGTTACCAACACGCCACATGTATTAACGGATTGTACTGCTGACATTGCCATGTTACTGCTGTTAATGTCGGCACGACGCGCGGCTGAAGGCGAGCGTCTGATACACAATAAGCAATGGACCGGCTGGAAACCCACCCAGTTACTGGGACAAAAAGTAACCGGTAAAACCTTGGGATTGATTGGCTTTGGTCGCATAGCGCAGGCAATGGCTAAAAAAGCGCATCATGGTTTCGGTATGAAAATTCTGTTTTATGCCCCCTCACAACCCGCGCAACACATCATTGATGATTTACAAGCCACGCGTTGCGAAACCGTTGAAGAATTATTGGCAGAAGCCAACTTCGTTTCATTACACTGTCCGGGTGGGGAGGCAACCCGACATTTAATCAACGAACAACGCCTGAAACTGATGCGTCCATCGGCTCATTTAATCAATACCGCGCGCGGTGATGTCGTTGACAGCAAAGCCCTTATTAAAGCCTTAACGGAAGGCTGGATTGCCGGTGCCGGTTTAGACGTTTTCGAGGGTGAACCGACTATTGACCCAGGCTTTTTGGAACTGGATAACGTGGCTCTGTTACCTCATTTAGGCAGTGCAACAGAAGAAACGCGTGTCGCAATGGGTAATCGCGTATTGGCCAATATTGCGGCATTTTTTGCTGGCGAAGAACCGGACGATCGGGTTGTTTAAAGTCTAAACAACCGGCAAGGTAATTATTCAGTCCCCCTCTTTAACAAAGAGGGGTTAGGGGAGATTTTATTAGATAAATCCCCCTCAATCCCCCTTTTTCAAAGGGGGAAGTGAATACTTACGGTTATTTAATAACCAACTCAACCAATTTGACGAATGCCGGATTAAATAACGTCAAGCCAAAAACGGCAATTCCGATTAATATTTTTAACAACAAGGCGTTTTGTTTAAGGTCGGCACGAATCTGAATAAGCTCGGCACGAACCTCATTAATTTCCGCTCGAACAAATTCCTTGGTCGCTAATTCTGTACGTAATTCATTGTCCAAGTCTGCCTTAAGTGACTCTCTTTTATCCGTGATACGCTGGTTTTCATAAGCTTGAATAGAGCTTTCAATTGCTTTGGCGAACACTTCCGCTTTTTCCCGATCCTGATTAAACGCCGCCTCCAGTAAAACAAAAACATCGCGTGGTATTGAATAAGCCATAAGCTTGTCCTTTCTGATTTTTTCGATGGGTAGATTATAGCACTGTCAAAGTATTTTAGAGTTCATTAACAATGATCAATAAAACCACGCGTCACACCATCAAAACAAATGCTTAACCGCATCCCTTTCTTCTTTTAACTCGGTTTCAGTCAGCTTCATCTGTTGCTTGCTAAAGTCATTAATAGCCAGATTTTTTACAATACTCGCTTTACCGTCAACGACGGTTACCGGAAATGAATAAATCAAGCCTTTGGCAATGCCATAACTGCCATCAGAAACTACACCCATACTGACCCAATCGCCTTCTTCTGTACCTAATGCCCAATCTCTCATCTGATCAATAGCAGCATTAGCCGCAGAGGCAGCGCTGGACTGACCTCTGGCTTTAATAACAAGAGAACCACGTTGCTGAACAGTAGGAATAAAGTCATTAACAAACCATTTTTTATCAACCAACGACAAGGCATCTTGCCCCTTGACCTTGGCATGATGCAGATCAGGATATTGGGTCGCCGAATGATTACCCCAGACAATCATATTTTTTATATCCGTGGTCAAAACGCCACATTTTTCAGCTAACTGACTTATCGCCCGATTATGATCCAACCGACTCATTGCCGAAAAATTCTCCGGACTTAAATCCGGCGCATTTTTTAACGCAATCAAGGCATTGGTATTGGCCGGATTGCCGGTTACCAATATCTTGACATCCCGACTGGCCACTGCATTTAATGCCTTTCCTTGTACTGAAAAAATCTCCGCATTAACTTCCAGTAAATCTTTGCGCTCCATGCCCGGCCCTCTTGGACGCGCTCCCACCAGAAAAGCATAATCAACATTTTTAAATGCCACCAGTGGATCGTCTGTTATTTCAATTCGATGCAGCAAGGGATTAGCGCAATCGTTTAACTCCATCACAACACCCTGCAAGGCATTCATTGCCGGTGCAATTTCCAGTAAATGCAAGACAATAGGCTGATCCGGCCCTAGCAAAGAACCTGCCGCCAAACGAAACAGCAACGAATAACTAATTTGCCCTGCCGCGCCGGTAACTGCAATATGAACGGGTGTTTTCATTTGTTTTCCTTTTAGTTTTATCATGGATAGAGCTTATTTTATAAAGCCCCATTAACAATCGATGATCATTATAACTTAACAACCAAGCAGCCTTATTTCACCATTTTATTTTTGCCTGTGAAAGAATAGCTGACAATACATACAATCGTATCACTCCTGCCACTGTAAAAACACCCATTAATCTTGCCGCTTAATCACGGCACAGTTTTTTTTATCGGGTATAATACGACTCAAAATCATCACATTAACGCATGTATACGGGTAAGTTAATGAAAAAACTGCTATTCCAATTCGACACAGACACGCACCCCTCCGTTTTCGACACGGTTGTAGGCTATGATGGCGGTGCCGATCATGTTATCGGGCATGGCGGATTGATGCCGGAAAACGTCACGGCACTGGTAGAAGGTGCTATTTTTACCCGCGCCCCTAAAGATAAAAAAAATACCGCTATTTTTGTTGGCGGCAGCGATATGCTTGCCGGTCAAAAATTATTTGCTGCCGTACAAAGCTGTTTTTTTCCGGGCTTTCAAGTGTCTGTCATGCTCGATAGTAACGGCAGCAACACAACCGCCGCCGCCGCAGTTGCCAAACTGGCATCCAGCGGCGTGCTCGCCGGCAAAAAAGCGGTGGTATTGGCAGGTACCGGCCCGGTAGGGCAGCGTGCAGCCGCCATGCTGGCTCAAGAAGGTGCCATCGTATCCTTAACGGCACGTAAAATGGAACGTGCCGTAGCAGCGTGCAACAACATGAAACTACGCTTTGGCGTTGACATAACGCCTATCGAAGCATTTGATAATGAGGCCAGAGCCAAAACCATTGAAAATGCGGCTATTGTTTTGGCAACCGGTGCAGCCGGTGTTGAACTGCTGTCCACTGACCAGTGGCAAGATAACAGTACGCTTGAAATGATAGCCGATGCCAATGCCACGCCCCCTTTAGGCATTGGTGGTACCGACATGATGGATAAAGGTACTCTGCGCCACGGTAAAATTATCTGGGGTGCGATTGGTTTTGGTTCTTTAAAACTTGCTTTACACCGTGCCTGTATTGCCCAATTATTTGAAGACAACAAACAGGTTCTGGATGCCGAAAACATCTTTGCCTTAGCCAAAAAAATGGCTTATAGACTTTCAGAAATTAAATTTCCAAAATCCCTCAAAAATTCACAAAAATCGTAATAAAACACGTTTAAAATACACGCATTTACAATCCTTATAATAAGCCT
>CAIMDR010000590.1 GCA_903839795.1 uncultured Methylococcaceae bacterium
ATTCAAGATCCAGTGTTTCTATCAGGTCTTCTGCTTCATTAACTTCTTCTTTGGCCATTTCCCTCAGCTCGGGGTCGGAATCATTGGCCATTTCTTGCGCTGATTCCAGCATTTTTAATGCCAGTTCATATCTTTTATAGCAATCAACCAGGGGGGCAATTTGCGCATATTCCTGACTTAGCGTGCGAAATTTGTTTTGATTACTTTGTATTTCAGGTTCTGAAAGTAAGGCGGCGATTTCGTCATAACGTTCGCACAGGTTTTCTAGTTTAAGTTGTATGGATTGTTTCATGTAGATTGAGTTAATTTAAAGATTTCGCGGGCAGCGGTAATTAAGTCGTGGCGTTCGTTTTCGGCGGCCGCTCTAATTTGGGTGCTGGGCGTATGAATCAGTTTATTGGTCAGGTTATGAGCGAGACGATTAAGAGCTTCTTCAGGGGAAACGCCACTTTTTAGTAGCGTCAGGGCTTTTTGTAATGCGTCATCACGGGATTGTTCGGCTTGGTCGCGGTAATCCCGAATGGTTGATTGTGCGCCTTGAGCGCGTAACCAAGCAGAAAAATAATCCACCTGCGTGTCGATTATTTCTTCAGCTTGTTCTGCCGCCAGTCGGCGCGAGTTCATGTTCTGGTCTATGGTGTGCTGCAGGTCGTCTACTGTGTAAAGATAGACATCTCTAAGTTGTTCAACTTCAGCTTCAATATCGCGAGGTACCGCCAAATCCACCATGAACATCGGTTTATGTTTGCGCTTTTTAAGTGCGCTTTCCACGCGACCTTTGCCCAGAATCGGTAATTGACTGGCGGTTGAAGAAATAACAATATCAGCTTCAGCCAGATGCATGGGTAGTTCCGACAAGGCGATGGCGTAGCCGTTAAATTGTGCAGCCAGCGTGTGCGCTTTATCGTAGGTGCGATTGGCGATAATGATGCGGCCTATGCCTTGCTGGGATAAATGCCGCGCGGCCAATTCTATGGTTTCACCTGCGCCTATCAGTAAGGCGGTCTGTTCGCTGAGTTTGTCGAAAATTTGTTGAGCCAATTGAACGGCGGCGAAGGCAACCGATACCGGGCTGGAACCAATAGCGGTGTCGGTACGCACTTTTTTTGCAGCGGTAAATGTGTGCTGAAAAAGTTTACCGAGACGTTTACCTAAAGTACCGGCATCGTAAGCAGCCTGATAGGCCGTTTTCATTTGCCCGAGAATTTGTGGTTCGCCTAAAATCATGGAGTCCAAGCCGCAAGCAACTCGAAATATATGGCGATACACGGAGCTGTCAGTATGGCAATATAGATAAGGGGCGAAATCTGCCTCCTTAATTTGTTTGCTTTGAGCAACCCAATCAATCAGAATTTGTTGATTAGCGGTGCTTGATAAGCAGTAAAACTCGGTTCGATTGCAGGTTGAAAGAATGGCGGCTTCACTGATTTCTTTGACGCGCCATAACTCTTTTAATGACGGTTCGAGCATGTCGGCAGGGAATGACAGGCGCTCACGGATGTAAACCGGTGCGGTATTATAATTAATCCCTACTGCAAGAAAAGTCATGGCGTTTTGGTTAGATTAAGTTAAATGTTAAGCATTAAGCTCAAGATACAAGGTTCAAGATAATACTTTTTTTGCCTTTTGTCTGGCATTTTGTGCCTTAACGTCATGGCTTTTAGTAGAAACCTAGGTATATTATGTATTCGTATTTTAAGAAATATAAGAATTTTGTCCAAATGGAATAAATCAGCTGTCTAAATCGAAGGCTTTTTTATGATAATCTATTATGATTGTATATTGAGTAATAAATAGGATTGCGTGTGTTAATTTTTAGATTGCTTTCAGTAGTAGCCCTCGTTGTACTTAACAGTTGCGCCGATTCACCTGCAAAGCCGAGTGCTTCAGAAGCGGCCGTTGCCCCCATTAAAATCGCCGAGACTAAAGGAGAAGCTCGGCAAAAAGCGCCAAAAACATCAATTGATCCTGATGTGCTTTTTACGCTATTGACGGCAGAGCTTGCCGGACAAAGGGGGCAATACGATATCGCTTTGGAAGGTTATATGGTTGCTGCCAAGCGTGTGCATGACCCAAGGTTTGCCGAAAGGGCGGCAATGATTGCCATGTACATGAAAAATAGTAACAAGACTAACGAGGCTGTGACGTTATGGCTGCATCAAGATCCCAAAAACCAGATAGCAAGAAAAATTGCTGCCTTATTGGCATTAAGGTCTGGTGACAAGAAAGCTTCCGCTGAACATTTAAATGTGTTGCTGGCGGTTGATTCGGCCGGTTTTGAAGGTGCATTGCTTGAGTTGGCCGGTGTGCTGCAAAAGGAAGGCAAGATCAATGCCATTAATGAGGCGCTGGATGCTTTGTCATTACAGCATCCAGATACTGCGGATATTTATTATATTCAGTCCTTATTAGCTATGCAGAACAAAGATAAAAATCTGGCTGAGGCAAAAATACAACAGGCTTTGAAGTTGCGGCCTGGCTGGGATAATGCATTGATTTTTCAAGCCCAGATCGCCGTATTTTCAGGTGACTTAAATAAGGCAAAGGCGCTATTAAAAGATGCGGCGGTTAAGTATCCTGACAATAGCAAAATTA
>CAIMDR010000591.1 GCA_903839795.1 uncultured Methylococcaceae bacterium
CCATCACCAAGTTATTCTAGGGATGGGTTTTGTGCAATTAATTAATCGATAAAACGTTTGCTTAAGTCGCTGTAAGCATCAATTCTTCGGTCACGCAAATAAGGCCATATTTGTCTGACTTTTTCAATACGTTTACTATCAAATGAACCCGTTAATAGTATTGTTTCTGAAGCATTGGCTTGGGTTATTATTTCGCCTTGTGGGCCGGCTATAAAGCTATTACCCCAGAAGTTGATACCTGTTGATGAGTCGGGCGCTTGCTCAAAGCCGACACGATTACAGGAAATAACCGGAATGCCATTGGCGACAGCATGAGAGCGCTGAATGGTAATCCAGGCATCCACTTGGCGTTGGTGCTCTTCCTGAGTATCTTGAGGATCCCAACCGATGGCTGTAGGGTATATTAAAATTTCTGCACCGGCTAAAGCCATTAATCTGGCAGCCTCCGGAAACCATTGATCCCAACAAATTAATACTCCTAATTTACCAATAGACGTTTCTATGGGTGTAAACCCCAAATCACCTGGGGTGAAGTAATATTTTTCATAAAAACCCGGATCGTCAGGTATGTGCATTTTTCTGTATTTACCGGCTATACTGCCATCCTTATCAAAAACCACGGCGGTATTATGATAAAGCCCCGGTGCCCGTTTTTCGAAGAGTGTTGAGACAATAACGATTTTTAGTTTTTTGGCGACAACTGATAGAATTTCAGTCGTCGGTCCTGGAATAGTTTGAGCCAGATCAAAATTATTATAATCTTCGTTCTGACAAAAATACGGCCCTAGATGCAGCTCAGGTAATACCACCAAGTCGGCATTAGCGGCGGCGGCTTCATGTATTTTTGCAATGGAATAATCAAGGTTTGTCTGCCTGTCTTCATTACAGGGTTGTTGAATGGCACTAACGATTAAGGTGGTTTTCATAATTGATTGGGTAGTTAGATTTTATTGCGGTAATTATAAACTATAAAATTAAACGAATAGAGATATGAGTGGTTAATATCATGCTTGTTTAAAAAATCATACCGGTATTGTTTAATGACATTTATAATTCAGTGGATTGAAAATAGCACAGGCGCAGAAGACGTTATCAAGATTAATACTCCGGCAGGTCAATTAGCCTTAACCAGCCAACAAGGCGTAATTAATAAAGTTGAATGGCTGCTTGATGAGCATGTTTATGCACAAAACCACGAACTACAGCAGCAATTCGATCAGTATGGGTTTAATCCCAATAAACACATTAACATTAAATTGTTAAAACAAGGCAGCGCCTACCGGCATAAAGTCTGGGCTGAATTGTGTAAAATTCCTTTTGGAGAAACCATGACTTATTCTGCCTTAGCCCAAAAAATAGACTCGTCTGCGCGAGCGGTCGGCAATGCGTGCAGGGACAATCCTTATCCAGTGATTATTCCTTGCCATCGAGTGGTATCCGTTGCCGGTAAGGGCGGTTATTGCGGACACACAGACGGTTATTTTATGGACATTAAAACTCAATTGTTGGACTTTGAGGCAACCCATAAACAATGACAGCAATTGCCTTGATAGACCAGTTTCTTGATGCCGTCTGGGTAGAGCAGGGTTTAAGTGAAAACACCCTTTCCGCTTACAGCAGTGATTTAAGGATTTTTGCGAAATGGCTCGCAGATAAATCCATGCTGGAAGTCGATACCGGTGATTTATCAAAATTTCTGGCGAGTCGTTATAAAGAAGGCATCGGCAATCGCTCGTCGGCGCGTATTTTATCCAGTCTGCGCCGTTTTTATGGGTATTACATCCGCGAAAACAAAATAACCATTGACCCGACCGCCTTGATAGAATCACCGCATATTGGTCGCTCTTTACCTGTTTCGCTTTCTGAGCAGGATGTCGAATTATTGCTCAATGCCCCCGAAGTAACCAATGCCCAAGGATTCAGGGATAAAGCCATGCTCGAAATGCTTTATGCAACCGGACTTAGGGTCTCTGAACTGGTGGGTTTAAAATTTGAACAAATCAGTTTCAGACAAGGCGTAGTCAGAATTATTGGCAAAGGCAATAAAGAGCGCTTGGTACCGGTGGGTGAAGAAGCGATGAACTGGTTGGACGGCTATATGAATCAGGCCAGAAAAAACATGCTGGGTGAGCGGCAATGCGATTATTTGTTTCTGTCTAACCGCGCTGACGGCATGACAAGGCAGGCTTTTTGGCATATCATCAAACGCCATGCAAAAAAAGCAGGCATTAACAAAACGCTGTCGCCACATACCTTACGACATGCTTTTGCGACGCATTTGTTAAATCATGGTGCTGATTTGCGTGTTGTACAATTATTGTTGGGTCATGCTGATTTATCGACCACGCAAATCTATACCCACATTGCCCGCGAACGCTTAAAAGAATTACATTCAAAATATCATCCCAGAGGATAGTTAAACATGGCTCAAAATATTCACCCGACTGCATACATAGCGCCTGATGTTGTACTGGGAAACGCTGTTACCGTTGGCCCTTTTGCCGTTATTGAAAGCGGCGTCGAGATGGGAGCCAACTGCCATATTGGCGCTCATGCCGTGGTGCATGGCTATGTAAAAATGGGGAGCGGTAATATTTTACATCCCCATGCTGTTTTGGGCGGCTTGCCGCAGGACACCGGTTTTAAGGCTGAAACGGTTTCCTGGTTAATCATTGGCGATGATAATAATTTTAGGGAAGGCTTTACGGCGCACCGCTCATCAAAAGAAAGCGGTGAAACACGCATTGGTTCAGGTTGCTATTTTATGAATAACAGCCATGTTGCCCATGATTGCAGCATTGGCAATAGCACTATATTTGCCAATAACGTGGCAATCGGCGGGCATGTTGAAGTAGGCAATAATGTGTTTATGGGTGGCGCAGTCGTCGTGCATCAGTTTTGCCGGGTCGGTTCCTACGCGATAGTGCAGGGCACAACAGGTCTTAATATGGATGTTATTCCGTTTATGCTGATAGGTGGACGCCCTGCCAAACATTATCACTTGAATACTGTAGGCTTAAGACGTGCAGGTATTACCGGCGAGCGTTATAACGTACTTTCTGCGGCATTTCGTTTGTTAAAAAATAAACAAAGCTTGGATGAGCTGGAAGAAACCGAAGAAATAAAGCAATTAAAAAATTGGTTGGCCGTTAAATCCAAGCGCGGAACGCATGGTTTTATTGAGGTATCGGGCTAATTGGATTGGCTTTACGGGATGTCCGTAGCATTGTCCCAGGCCACACCGTAACTTTCAAGTTCGTAATGGTTAGAGGCTGAAATAGCCAGATCAAATATCATGACGCGTATTGTCTAACGTTTCATGATATTTGTGTGAAAAAAGTTTAAAGGGGTAGGTGAACAGTTATTTTTTTAAAGAGGGTGACTGAGTATTTAACGGTTGAGTAGTTACCTAAAGATTATTAAAGAGGTAACCGAGTCCCTTGGAATTATGGTGATTCCGGGTAGCTGTTAAAAACCTTATAATTATTTTCTTTGTCAAAGCTTACCACTTTATAGGCATCTTTTTTGCCACCCATTTCCATGCCCGGTGTACCTTTGGGCATTCCGGGGACGGCGATTCCCGCTATTTTGGGTTTGGTTTTTAGCAGGTTCATGATGTCATTGGCGGGAACATGACCTTCAATGACATAACCGTCGACGATGGCAGTGTGACAGGAAGCCATCGCGGCCGAGACACCGTATTTATCCTTAACTGTCTGGACATCATCAGTAACGATATCTTTAACCGTAAAGTTATTTTTTTTGATATGTTCCAGCCATTTACCGCAACACTCGCAGCTTGGGCTTCTATAAACAACCATGGCAACGGGTTTGCCGGCTTCAAGTGTTTCAGCTTTTATAGGCACATTAAGAGCCAATAAGCCCAGTGCCAACATAGTGTTTAATACTTTCATAAGTGCGTTCTCTCGTTTAATTATTGATGATAAGCAGGGCTGTAGGCATGGACCGCATCGACCATTGCTTTAACATGCTCCGGATTCATGTCTGGCAATATACCGTGTCCCAGATTGAAAACATGCCCTGAACCGGCTCCGTATTTATGTAAAATGGCTTTGACTTTTTCGACGATAATGTCCGGTTGCGCGTAAAGAGCTACGGGGTCCATGTTGCCTTGTAAAGCAACTTGGTCACCCACTCGGGCGCGGGCTTTTTGTATATCGGTCTGCCAATCCAGACCCAAGGCATCATAACCAGCGTCGGTCATGGCTTCCAGCCAAAGTCCACCGCCTTTGGTAAATAAAATAGTGGGGATTTGTTGTCCATCTACCGTGGTTTTAAGCAATGATCTGACTTGTTTGGCGTAATACAAAGAAAATTCAACATAATCTTCAGAGGTTAACATACCGCCCCAGGTATCAAACAACATGACCGCTTGTGCGCCTGCCTCAATTTGGGCATTCAAGTAGGCCGCTACCGATTGCGCCAGTTTATCCAGCATAACATGCAACAGTTTGGGCTGTTCGTACATTAAGCTTTTAACTTTCTGAAAACTTTTACTGCTGCCACCTTCAACCATATAGGTTGCCAAAGTCCAGGGACTTCCAGAAAAGCCGATTAACGGCACACTGCCTTGCAGATTTTTTCTGATTAAGCGAACGGCATCCACTACATAACGTAAATCAGTATCGGGATCAGGAATGGGCAGTTTTTTAATATCGGCCGCAGTTTTAACCGGATATTTAAATTTAGGGCCTTCGCCTTCGGTAAAATAAAGCCCCAAGCCCATCGCATCCGGTATGGTCAAAATATCTGAAAACAAAATGGCCGCATCAAAATCAAAGCGACGCAGCGGTTGCATTGTCACCTCACAGGCCAGTTCGGGATTGGTACACAGATTTAAAAAACTGCCGGCCTCTTCCCTGATTTTTCTGTATTCGGGTAAATACCGTCCGGCCTGACGCATCATCCACACGGGCGTGTAGTCAACAGGTTGTTTTAAAAGAGCTCTGATAAAGGTGTCGTTTTTTAATACAGTCATTATGAAGGTTTAAGATAATGTTTAAAAAAGATAAGTATCCACGAAAAACACGAAAGGCACGAAAAAAAATTTGATTGAAGTGTGATAGTGTCTGTCCGTCAAGTAGTCATGTAGGCCGGAATAAGTCTTTTCGAGCGCAAGCGAGAACAAGCGTTTCCGGCAGACCGTTCGCTAAGCGGAGTCGAAGCGAGCGAGTTGTCCGTTTCGACTCCGCTCAGCGAACGATTTAACTGTCCCGACTTAAGTTGGTAGCCGAAGTCTTTAAACGTTTCGGTCGGGGTTGCAAACCCCGACCGGCATTGTTGAACAAGCGTTTCCGGCATCATTATCGTGGCTCTACTTAATTTTTCGCTCATTGAGTCTCGCCACTTTCACTGCCAACTGATTTTTCAACAACCGGAGTAGTCGTTCGCTTAAGGTTGTATTCCGAGGCGCTAAACCACTGCGTGCCAAGGGCTAGAGCAATTAATCCAATCACGGCTGCCACCAAAATCCCTAGCGAATGGTTATTGGGTATAACCTCGTCGAGCGAGGGGTGTTTAACGACCATTAAGCCTGGAATACCCTGCGTTTCCAGATAAACAGCGGCTATCAGGGCATCATCAATCTCATTAAAAGCGACAGGGAAACGGGATTTAGTCGCTAAATGCTGTAAAAATTTACCGCATTGTTGTTCTGACAAGGGCGGTATTTCAATTAAGAGACCTTCATCAAGCGCATTATCCGAGCTGTATTTAGCCTCCAGCTCCTCATGCGTTAACACAAAAACAACCCGTAAAACCGCACTGTTGGCCGCATAATCAATAAGGGTATTTATCAGTCCTGGCGCTAACTGCCCCGCCTCATCAATCATTAAAATAATTTTCTTGTGTTGCTTTTCAAGCCCCCGAAAAGCACCCGATAAAGCGTTAAGCGTCAAGTTCTGTAGGTGATCTGGCTTAATAGCCTGAACCAGCTGTTTCTGAATCATTTCGATGGTTAACTTTACCGTGCCTTTTACGGGACAATAAAGCCATGAATCAATCTTGCGGGCTTGCAATACCGTTAAAAAAGTGGATTTACCGATACCTTCAGGGCCGCAAACAACCAATGCTTGCCTTGAGTTAGCCAGCAAGTGGATTAATAATTCCAGCTTGCGGGTTCGTTCTTGAGTTATCAAAGACTGCAAGCCCCTGTTTTTTTGACCAGTCAAGGGCTTGTTCATAAGATACGTTAAGGTATCATTTCCTGCCATAAGTGTTAAGTGTTTGTATTAACAGGTCTTTGTCTACATCAATGGGCAGGGTGGCGACACCGATTTTTGATAACAAAATCAGCCTGATTTGACCATTCACATTCTTTTTGTCAACGGCCATTAATTCTAAAAATCGGTCTGAATCCAGTTGTTCGGGTGGTTGGGTAGGTAAGTTGCATTTTTTAAACAGTGCGATAATTCTGTCGACATCGGCATCCGTTAACCAGCCTTTTCTTCTGGACAAATCCGCCGCCTGGCACGTTCCTATCGCCACGGCTTCACCATGAAGATAAGTGCCGTAACCGGCGCCTGTTTCAATAGCATGACCAAAGGTATGGCCCAAATTTAATGTAGCCCTGACACCGGTTTCCGTTTCATCTTCAGAGACAATCTGGGCTTTATTAATACAGGAACGTTCAATGGCATAAGCCAGGGCTTGCTTGTCTCGTGCCAATAAGGCGTTGATATTAGCTTCCAGCCACTCAAAAAAATCGAGATCCCTGATCAAACCGTATTTAATAACTTCCGCTAAACCGGCGGATAATTGCCGATCATCCAACGTATCCAACACATCGGCATCGGCGATAACACATTGGGGCTGATAAAAAGCACCAATCATGTTTTTACCCAAGGGATGGTTAACGCCGGTTTTGCCACCGACGGAAGAGTCAACTTGCGCCAATAAGGTGGTGGGTATTTGCACAAAGGCAATGCCTCGCTGATAACAGGCCGCCGCAAAGCCACCCATATCACCAATAACGCCGCCACCTAAAGCAATCAAGGTCGCATTACGGCTAAATTTACCGGCCAGTAATTTGTCAAAGATATGCGTGACCGTTTCTAAAGTCTTAAATTGCTCACCATCAGGCAATATGACGGTTTCAACAGTAAACCCCTGCAAGTTTTTTAAAACCTTGTCCAGGTACAAAGGGGCAATGGTGGTATTGGTTACGACCATGACTTGCTTGGCTTTGATATGTTGTGTGTAAAGTTCGGCTTGGTTTATTAAACCAGCGCCTATATAAATCGGGTAACTACGGTCACCCAACTCTACTTGTAATTTTTTCATGTGCGTTAACGATTGGCCGATCTGTATTCTTCCAGGATATGACTAACAACGGCTTTGCTTTGCATAACGCCGGTATCAATTATAAAATCCGCACAGGACAAATAAAGATGCTCACGTTGCGCGAACAGATCTTCTATACGCTCTTTGGGATTATCTGTTTTTAACAAAGGCCGCTGAGTATCCCGACGGGTCCGTTCCAATATCCGTTCTACTGAACATTGCAAATAGACAATAAAACCGTTTTCTTTTAAGAGTCGGCGGTTTTCATCGCGTAAAATGGCACCGCCACCGGTAGCCAACACAATGCCGTCTAATTCCGTCAGTTGCTGAATCATTTTTTGTTCGCGATCTCTGAAGCCTTCTTCGCCTTCAAATTCAAAAATAGTGGGAATATCGACTCCCGTACTTTCTTCAATCGCTTTGTCACTGTCGTAAAAAGGTACGGTCAGTGATTTTGCCAACTGGCGACCTATCGTGGTTTTTCCTGCGCCCATAAGGCCCACTAAATATATATTTTCTGATCTTGTCATCAAAATACCGTGCTGGTTTAAAATATCCCGTTAAAGGAAATTGTTACTGTTTCACAGTCCTGTTGAGGACTGTCGTTTAAGATAATTGCTTCATTCACTGATCATTTAATCGACTAAACGCACTATCTGTCAGTCGATTATCACGCCCTGAATAAAGTCGGGCCTATCGGCTAAAAGCAATAGTCGATACAGCACACCTTTAATACCGAAACAAAAAGGGGCATTTTAGTTGATAAATAACCGTTTACTTTTGTCATAAAGTGCCCATTGCTTGGCATTAACCTGACTTTTTAAGCGCCATGCTACATTATAAGGTTAAATCTTAAAAAAAGGGCAGGATTATGCCCCTTTTTACCGCAAGAAGAAACTATCAATTGTTTTCAGCC
>CAIMDR010000592.1 GCA_903839795.1 uncultured Methylococcaceae bacterium
ACACCACAAAACGAGAAAAAATAGTTTATTGTGAACATGGCTATCATGGTCTGACAATGGGCGCTCTGTCCTTATGTGGCGAAGAAATTTTCCGTGAGGGTTTTGGTCCGCTTTTACCGGCTTGCAGTTCCATTCCTTTTAATGATCTTGATGCGCTGGAAAAAGCATTAAGCAATAATGACGTTGCCGCCTTTATTGTCGAACCTATTCAAGGTAAGGGCGTTAATGTGCCTGATGATAATTACCTGCCTGAAGTTGAGCGCCTGTGCAAAAAATATGGCACTTTATTTGTTGCCGACGAAGTTCAAACCGGCATGGGACGTACCGGAAAATTTTGGGCAATCGATCACTGGAATGTTAAGCCGGATATGATTTGTATGGCTAAAGCCCTGTCAGGCGGTTTTGTACCGGTTGGTGCGGTGGCAATGACCCATAAAGTAATGGATACGGTATTTAATCGAATGGATAGAGCGGTGGTACATGGCTCAACTTTTGGTAAAAACAACTTGGCGATGGCCGCAGGTCTGGCCACTTTGCATGTAATGGAAGAGGAAAAGCTGGTAGAGAACAGTTTGAAGGTAGGCACTGATATTATTAACAGCCTGCAAGCCTTAGCCGAAAAATATGAATTTTTGAAAGAAGTGCGCGGCAAGGGCATGATGATTGCCGTTGAATTTCAGTCACCTAAAAGTCTTCGATTAAAAGCGGCTTGGGCCATGCTGGAAGCTGCGAATAAAGGTTTGTTCTGTCAAATGATTACCATCCCTTTATTTAAAGAACACCACATACTGACTCAGGTTGCAGGACACGGCATGAACGTAATCAAACTGTTGCCGCCCTTAACTCTCACGCAAAAAGATCGTGATCATATTGTCAGCGCCTTTGATAAAGCCATTGCCGATACTCACCAAATACCGGGTTCTATTTGGGAATTAGGTAAAAATTTGGCCGGTCATGCGTTAAAAAGTAAAAGAAGCAGCTGAGAGGATAGCCATAATGAAAAAGCATGTTCAGTTAATCCTGTTATTACTGGCTTTAGGTCAGGCGGATTGGGTTGCCGCGCACGCGGTTGTGACTGATTATTCATTAAAAGCTTCGCCCATTCACGCAAACCAACGTGACAAGGTCGAGCTTACTTTTAATTCCAAAATAGAGTTAGGTTTATCGCAAATTTTTTTAGTGCGTAAAGGCGATAAACATGAATTATTGCAAGCAGAAAACGGCACCAAGCAAGGGCAGATTGTTATCCACATTCCACCGCTGGAAGCAGGTGATTATGCCATCCGATTTAAAATCTTCGCGGCTGACGGCCATATAACTGAAGACGTTATTCATTTTTCAGTTTCTTAAGCAGGAGCAGGTAATGGCAGGTATAGCTGATTTTCTCGATTCCCTGATAGGCGGGTTTGATCTCATTTGTTATTCCTTAACAATTGGTGGTCTGTTTTGGGGACTTTTCGTTTTGCGTCCATGGAATAAGCAGAACGGCTACAACGCCGAACTACTACAAAGAACGATAGCACTGATCTATAAAGGCGGATTTTTACTGGCTGCCGCGCAACTTTTTAAAATAATTCTTAAAATATGGTTGATGACAGCGCTTCTTGAGCGCTGGCCGTTTCCTGAATTTGCCGGCACCACTCAATTTATTGGCGGTATTATACGCACGCTGTTGACGGTTTTTTTAGCGGGCTATTGTTATCAGTATTTAAGCAAAAATCCGGCTTCCAAAGCACACTGGACACTGGCAGCCACTGTGGCTTTACCCATGATTATTTCAGGTGCATGGCTGGTTCATGCCGCAGGACGCTTTGAAAATCAGTTCGTGCTTATGTCCCTAACCGTTATTCACCAGTTGGCAGCGGCTGCCTGGATCGGTGGAATTTTTCAACTGGTTAATCTTTGGTTGTTGCGGCAAAACAATCAGGTTGCTGCTGAATTATGGCCGTTAATGCTACGTCGATTCTCCAAATTTGGCATCGCTTCGGTTGCCATGATTTTAATTTCCGGAGTGCCTATTGCCTTGCAATACATAGATACCTGGAATGGTCTGGTTGGCACCGGCTATGGCAATTTATTAATGGTAAAAATAACCTTGTTGGCGATTGCCTTGGGCTTTGCCTGGTTAAATAAAAGTGCCGTGCTGGAATACGGCATTTCCGGTAATCCTTATGCACTCAACAATCGCGTCCCTTATTATATTGAAGCGGAAACGTTTGTCTTAATCACTTTATTATTTACTGCGGCCAGTCTGGCTTCGCAACCGCCGGCGATTGATATTTCCACACTCACAGCAAGCTGGCAGGAAGTGTTAAACACGTTTAACCCACAAATTCCTCAAACCAGTTCACCCAGTCATGTCGCGCTGATAGCCGGTGAGGCGGGTCGGGTTGCCATCATTGATCAAGTCCCCTCAATGGCGGCAACCGAATGGTCAAATTATAATCATAATATCGCGGGCATTTTTTTGACCACGATGAGTTTTTTTGCAATGCTTTCTTATATAAAGCATTTGCCGTCTTTTTTCTCGGTGTTCGACAAGTATTTACCGTTAACCCGTTACTGGCCCTTGGGCTTTGTGGGGCTGGGCATTTTTCTGTTTTTCCGTAGTGATGCCGAATCCTGGCCCTTAGGCCCGATAAGCTTTTGGGATAGCACCTTTAATAATGGTGAAGTGTTACAACACCGGATAGCGACTTTGCTGGTGTTTGTTCTGGGTCTTTTTGAACTGAGTGCCAGAATGACCAAAAATCCAAACAGTAAACTACCTTTCGTATTTCCTCTGCTGGCAGCTTTCGGCGGCTTAATGTTGCTGACCCATTCACATGTTGGGTTTCAAGCTAAAAGTGCATTTCTTATCCAGGTCGGACACACCACAATGGGCATTTTTTCGCTCATACTGGCATGCGGTCGTTGGCTGGAATTAAAACTGGACAGGCCGGGCAAAGATTTTGCCGGTTTTATTTCTGTTGCCGCCCTGTTTCAGATTGGCATCATCTTGATGTTCTATCGTGAGCCCCTTTATTAATATGAATACATTATCTGATTACCCACTGCTTAATCATATCAACAGCCCCGCCGATGTTCGCAAACTTAGTAAGGATCAGTTAAAGCCGCTGGCGAAAGAGCTGCGTGATTATTTAACCCATACCGTGAGTATTTCCGGCGGGCACTTTTCGGCAGGCTTGGGCACCGTTGAATTAACGGTTGCCCTGCATTATGTGTTTGATACCCCGTCAGACCAATTGGTCTGGGATGTAGGACATCAAGCCTATCCGCACAAGATTCTGACCGGTCGCAAAGAACGGATGACCACGATTCGCACGCTGAATGGCGTGTGCGCGTTTCCCAATCGCGCCGAGAGTGAATACGATGCCTTTGGCGTTGGTCATTCCAGCACCTCCATCAGTGCCGCGCTGGGTATGGCGATTGCCTCGGAACTGAAAGGTGAAGACAAACAAATGGTCGCCATTATCGGCGATGGCAGCATTACCGGCGGGATGGCGTTTGAAGCCATGAATCATGCCGGTGCTATTGATGCCAATTTACTGGTGATTTTAAACGATAACGACATGTCGATTTCACCGCCGGTCGGGGCGATGAATAATTATCTGACCAAGATATTATCCAGTAAATTTTATTCGTCCATGCGCGAAGAAAGCAAAAAAGCCCTCAGTAAAATGCCCAGCGTTTGGGAGTTGGCACGCCGCACCGAAGAGCACATGAAAGGCATGATTGTCCCCGGCACCTTATTTGAAGAATTGGGTTTTAATTATATTGGCCCGATTGACGGGCATGATGTAGACATGCTGGTATCGACCCTGGAAAACCTGAAAGCCATCTCCGGCCCGCGTTTTTTGCATATTGTCACCAAAAAAGGCAAAGGTTTCCCGCCCGCCGAAAAAGACCCGTTGGCTTACCATGGTGTCCCGGCCTTTGACCCCAGCCTGGATTTTTTGCCAAAATCCGCCCCGTCCGTGCATCCGACCTACACCGACGTGTTTGGCAGTTGGTTATGTGATATGGCCGAACAAGATGAACGTCTGTTGGGCATTACACCTGCCATGCGCGAAGGTTCCGGACTGGTCAAATTTTCTGAACAATATCCCAAGCGCTATTTTGATGTCGCCATTGCCGAACAACACGCGGTGACTTTGGCGGCCGGTCAAGCCTGTCAAGGCGCCAAACCGGTGGTGGCGATTTATTCCACGTTTCTGCAACGCGCCTACGACCAATTAATTCACGATGTCGCCATTCAAAACCTGGATGTGTTGTTTGCCCTGGATCGGGCCGGTCTGGTGGGGCCTGACGGCCCCACCCATGCCGGCAGTTTTGATTACAGTTATCTGGGCTGCATACCCAACATGCTGATTATGGCACCGGCCGATGAAAATGAATGCCGGCAAATGCTCTACACCGGCTACCTGCATGAAGGCCCGGCGTCCGTGCGTTATCCGCGTGGCAAAGGCCCCGGTGTCGCGGTAATAAAAGCCATGACCGCCTTACCGCTGGGCAAAGCCGAAATTCGTCATCACGGCAGCCGCATCGCCCTAGTAGCGGGGGGCAGCATGGTCACACCAGCACTGGTTGCAGGCAAACAAGTGAGTGCCACGGTCGTCAACATGCGTTTTGTCAAACCGCTGGATGAAACACTGTTGTTGGAACGGGC
>CAIMDR010000593.1 GCA_903839795.1 uncultured Methylococcaceae bacterium
CCCCTCTTTGAAAAAGAGGGGTTAGGGGAGATTTTTTAAATAAATCCCCCTCAATCCCCCTTTTTCAAAGGGGGAGGTGAATACTTACATATTTTTTAAGTTTTCACATTCCTACGTACGAGCACGAGTGGTAAGGCAACTCGCAATAAATAAGCCCCCAATTTGGAGTGCAAACCCAGGTTTTGTACACCGGTCTTTAGACCGCTAGGAATAAATAATCTTCCACTTTATAGTCTCCACACGCTTCGTAAACAGCGTTGTAGGAATCATTAAGTCGGAGGTGCTTCCAGAGTCAGGCAATGATTGGGATGTTATTTATTGCGAGTTACCTAAAACAAAAACTCCCTTTCACCTTTCACCTTTCACCTTTTACCTTTTACCTGCTTTATTTTTCAATCAAGACAATGGCTTGTACGGCAATGCCTTCTTTACGACCTTCAAAGCCCAGCTTTTCTGTGGTGGTGGCTTTTACATTAATACAATCAATGTCCACGTTTAAATCATCGGCAATGTTTTGGCACATCGCAATAATATGGGGTGCCATTTTAGGGGCTTGGGCAATGATAGTCATATCGGCATTAACCAGTTGATAGCCTTTATCCTGCACGATGCCGTAGACATGTCGCAACAAGACCCGGCTGTCCGCACCTTTAAATTCAGGATCGGTATCAGGAAAATGTTTGCCTATATCACCTAAGGCCGCCGCGCCCAGCAAGGCGTCACATAAAGCATGCAGCACGACATCGCCATCGGAATGCGCTTCCAGACCTTGCTCATAGTCAATTTTGACACCGCCCAAGATCACCTCACCACCGTCTTTAAAGCGGTGTACATCATAGCCCATGCCTACTCTAATCATTTTGATGCTCCATATAAAATTGCGCTAATGCCAAGTCTTCGGGTCGGGTAATTTTTATATTATCAGGACGACCTTCAACGATTTTGGGTTGCAAGCCTTGTAATTCTAGGGCGCTGGCTTCATCGGTTATGGCTGGATTGCCTTCCGCCGCCTCCAGTGCACTTTTTAACAAGCCATAACGAAACATCTGCGGCGTTAATGCCCGCCAGATATGACGTCGATCCAAGGTACCAACGATACCGTTACCCTGGACATTTTTTAACGTGTCGTGTGACGATAAAGCAAGAATGCCACCGACATCATCATTGACCAACGAGGTTATAAGATGGTGTATATCAGTCGTCGTAATGCAGGGTCTGGCCGCATCATGCACCAGCACCCAATCATTATCCGAGGCTAGTTCGCGTATCGATTTTAATGCGGACAGTACCGAATCCGCCCGCTCTTTGCCACCTGCGGCAGTAATGACCTGTTGATGAGCTGACACGTCAAGCTCAGGCCAGTAAGGATCTTCTTTTGAAATTGCCACGGCCACGGCCGTAAAAACGTCCGCTTTTAACAAGCGCAACAAGGTATGCTCGATGACTGTTTTACCGTCAAGTTCCAGATATTGTTTGGGTCGATCTGCGTTCATGCGTTTGCCAACACCGGCCGCAGGAACAACAGCCCAAAATTTTATTGAATGGGTCATGGGTAAGAAAAGTTAGAAGGTCAAGCTAAAAGGTAGCTTTACAAGGCTTGGATGGATAAAGCCGGAATACTGGATGAAGCGCGACCATTAACGCCTTTTTCTTCTGCTTCGTGTTGATCGTGGCAGTATGACGTTATTAAGATCAATTTCATCATAAATTTTATCAAAAATTTCGTCTTCTGTAGGAGGCGAATATTGATTGGCTAATGCATTTGTTATGCCTATAAAAGCATAGCAACTCATACTAAGGCTAACCGTTCCAATCAAAACGCCTATTTCAAAAGAAATAGCTGGAAATAGCCATACCAAGCAAAAAGCCACCCCAACACTCATAGCCAGGAACAATGACAATGCCACTAAAAAAACAATGATTACTAAAAAAAACTTTAACATTTAGGACTCCAATACGTTGACTGACTTGCCTGACATTCTGCGCTATTTATCACAACAATCCGGTAATCAACTATAAAACTAGGCGTTGTCTTTTCCGGCACCTGATGACAACTTTTTTTCCAGTGCTGTCATGCGCTTGTGTAACCGTGCCAATTCATGAAGAATCTGATTTTCTTCAGTCTCGATACGACTCGTGTCCTGCTCAATTTGTCGCACATTCTGACCCCAGATATTCATGTCTTTACCGATTAGCGTCACTGACACTATTGCGGTAAACATCGAAAATAAAGCCAGCCCGAATAATATCAGTGCAGCCGACAACAACCGTCCCAAAAACGAGGTTGGTACTACGTCACCAAAACCCACATGCGTCATGGTGACCCAAGCAGACCATATCCCGTCAAACAGCGAGTGGATATTAGGATCAATCATATAAAGCATAAAACCGGAAGCAATAGTCACTGCAAAAGCCAGCGTGAGTAAATAAACCAGAGCTCGTTTCTGACTCAAATCATTGAGCAGACTTTTAAACAGACTTAACGCTTCAGTCAGTATCATTATAATTTTCATAACACTCTCTTTATTTTCAGGATAATGGCGTTATTTTTAATACGCTGTTGTTGACGACAAGTTTCAGCAGAGCACCACAAGCAAGATTAGCCCCGGGATAATTCCCAAGATCAACCCGATAACAATAGCGATTGTTTCTCCTGTTGAATAGCTGCATCCAACTTTACCCACTTTCAATGAAGCCGCTCGGTCATTATCGAGCCCTGCCAGCATCATACCGGAAAACTCGTCGGCAACTTGGTCTGGCGTATCGGCTGCTTCAATACGTGAACGTGCATCGCTGAGCTGGTTTTCGGCCAGGCGCAAATCTTCGCTAAAAGGCATAATGGAGCGGGCATTACTGAGTGCATCGATGGCCTCAGCGGTCGGGGCAAGAGCCAGAATACGTGCCTCGTTGACGCTACCTGCTTTTGATATTTCATCACGTAAACGAACAAGTTCGGGATGCTCTGTCGCTTCAGAGGAACATGAAGCCGTAGCCAAATCCAAAGACTCTAGCGTAGGCCAGCCAGTTGCAGAGGCGGTATTCGACATCATAAAAACGGTGGCCAGAGTGCTCACCAGCATCATGACTACCAACAAAGATCTTTTACTTTTAGTCATAAATTTTTCCTTAACGGCTCATGCCGGTAGCAAGGCCTGAATATTAATTTAATTTAAATAAACCCGTGAGTATAACTAACGGCTTCATAGTGCACCTTGGTCACGCTCTTCGAAAAAACCATGAAAAAGAAAAGGCGCAAGGCTAAAGGTTGAAAAAAAAACACCTTTAGCCTTGCGCCTTTAACCTGCCGTCAGCCTTATTCAAGAACCTGAAAAAAAGTCTCGCCTTCTCGCATCATCCCTAATTCATCCCTGGCTCTTTCTTCCAGTGCTTCCTGTCCTTTTCTTAAGTCCTCTACTTCAGCATAAAGCGTTTCATTACGTTCCTTTTTTTCTTCTACCTGCTCATTAAGGTCATCAAGTCGCAGTTGAAGTGCCGTTATCTCTGCAATACCGCCATCGCCCTGCCATAACCGGTATTGCAGAAGAATAATCAACAACGTAATGATTGAAAGAAGATATTTCATAATTTTAAAGTAAAATACATCAGGCCAAAGACGCAAGATTTTTCAAATCTTGTGCCTTAAAAGTTTTAAAGCATTCTAAATGCGCTACGACCTGCGTATTTAGCCAAACTGCCTAATTCTTCTTCAATTTTCATCAAACGATTGTATTTGGCAACACGGTCAGAACTGCTTAATGAACCGGTTTTAATTTGACCTGTACCCGTTGCTACCGCTAAATCAGCAATGGTAACGTCTTCAGTTTCGCCTGAACGATGAGACATAACCGCAGTGTAAGACGCTTTATGAGCCATATCAATCGCCGCAAACGTTTCAGTCAAGGTGCCGATTTGATTTACTTTAATCAGAATTGAATTAGCGATATCTCTGTCAATGCCTTTTTGCAGAATTTTGGGGTTAGTCACAAATAAATCATCACCCACCAACTGAATACGTCCACCCAACTTTTCAGTGATCAGTTTCCAGCCATCCCAATCATTTTCGTCAAAACCATCTTCAATGCTGATAATGGGGTAACGGTCAACCCAATCAACAAAGAAATCAGCCATTTGTTCTGAGTTGTAAGTTTTGCTTTCAGAGGCCAAATCATAAATACCGTCTGAGTAGTATTCAGAGGCAGCAGCATCCAGACCCAAGTAAATATCGACACCCGGTTTGTAACCGGCCAACTCTATCGCTTGTAAAATAACGCTGATCGCTTCTTCGTTTGAAGAAAGATTAGGGGCAAAACCGCCTTCATCACCAACAGTAGTCGCCAAGCCTGTGGCTTTTAATACTTTGCTTAAGTTATGAAATACTTCTGCGCCGTAACGAATCGCTTCACGGAAAGTCGGTGCGCCGACAGGCAAGATCATAAATTCTTGCAGGTCTACGCTGTTATCAGCGTGTGAACCGCCGTTGATGATGTTCATCATCGGAACCGGTAAAATAAATTCACCTGACTTGTTCAAGTGACGATACAAAGGTTGTCCGGCTTCTTTTGACGCGGCATGAGCGGCTGCCATAGAAACAGCCAACAATGCATTGGCACCCAAACGGGCTTTGGTATCAGTGCCGTCCAGAGCGATCATTGCCTTATCCAGACCTTCCTGATCATTAACATCCAAACCGATAACCGCATCGCGAATTTCGGTTCTTACGTTATTAACCGCGTTTAATACGCCTTTACCCAAGTAACGGGATTTATCGCCGTCACGCAACTCAATGGCTTCGCGCTCACCGGTTGAAGCACCGGAAGGCACCATTGCACTGCCGACAACGCCGGATGCCAACACAACATCAGCCT
Source organism: uncultured Methylococcaceae bacterium (assembly GCA_903839795.1). Lineage (GTDB taxonomy): Bacteria > Pseudomonadota > Gammaproteobacteria > Methylococcales > Methylomonadaceae > Methylobacter_C. The sequence continues at coordinate 4,866 of CAIMDR010000593.1, forward strand.
CCAACGTTGGATTACCGCGTGAATCTAAAATTTCTCTTGCTTTAATGTCAACGATTTTGCTCATTTACTTAATGACTCCAGGGTTAAAAAATAATAAAAATTGTCCCAATTTATGGGCAAGTAGGTATAGCTTTAATTGGCAGGGAAGTTATGGCAATACTAGCAACTGGCTCATCTAACTGTCTTTAAATAACGTAGTCAAATCAATCGCTAAATCAGGAAATAAATAAGGTATTGCTAAATCATCACCTGCATAACTACTGGCTAATTGATAGCTATTATTTTCGTCGTTTAAAACAAATTGCTGAATAACTTCCTCGTAAGGATAAACCAGCCAATATTCTTTTACGCCACTTTCGGCATACAACGCATGTTTGGTTTTGACTTCTTTTTTAGAGTTTCCCTTCGACAAAATTTCAATAATCCAATCAGGTGAACCATTGCAACCTTGTTCATCCAGTTTACTGTTGTCGCAAATCACACAAATATCAGGCTGTACGACTGTGGTAATTTCTTTGTTGGCTAATAGCGATTTAGTACGGTCATATAAACGCACATCAAACGGTGCTGAAAATACTTGGCAGGCTTTGTTTTCAAAATAATAAAACAAGCGACTGCTCAAATAAATAGAAAGTCGTTGATGTTTAACGTTTGGCGCAGGCGACATCAGTTGAATCTTGCCTTTAATTAACTCTATCGCCTCATTTAACTGCCATGTCAAATAATCCGCATAACTATAACTGGTCGTTAAATCGAGTTGCGATAACTGCGTAATTTTAGTCATGGGATTTAATACCAGAATAATTACAAAGTTGTTTCAATGAATGGCTGGCGTTTAACTGCATTATCTAAAACCAATAAGGTTTCTAATAATTCTTGCATTCTGTACATGGGCCAAGCGTTGGGGCCATCACTTTTAGCTTCCGCTGGATTAGGATGGGTTTCCATAAATAATCCGGCAACGCCTACAGCGATGGCAGCTCTAGCCAATACCGGCACAAATTCCCGCTGTCCACCTGAGCAAGTACCTTGTCCACCGGGCAATTGTACGGAATGGGTCGCATCAAAAACCACGGGGCAATGGGTGTCTCTCATCACGGCTAACGAACGCATGTCGGAAACCAGGTTGTTATAACCAAAAGACACGCCGCGCTCACAGACCATAATATGCTGATTGCCGGTAGCTTTGGCTTTATTGGCGACATGCACCATATCCCAAGGCGCAAGAAACTGGCCTTTTTTGATATTGACCGGTATGCCTTGTGAGGCGACCTGCTGAATAAAATTGGTTTGACGGCATAAAAAAGCCGGTGTTTGCATGACGTCAACCACGCTGGCAACTTCAGCTAAGGGCGTGTCTTCATGGACATCCGTTAACACCGGAACACCTATTTGTTGCTTAACTTTTTCCAGTATTTCCAGGCCCTTATCTATCCCCAAACCCCTAAAACTTTCGTGTGACGAGCGATTGGCTTTATCAAACGATGATTTGTAAATAAACGGGATATTTAAGGCGGTTGTTAATTCTTTAAGATAACCCGCTGTATCCAGTGCCAACTGCTCGCTTTCAATCACGCAAGGGCCGGCGATTAAGAAAAACGGCTGATCTAATCCAACTTCAAAACCACATAATTTCATTACGTTGTTACCTTTTTATTTTGTACTGCTGCAACGACAAATCCGGAAAACAAGGGGTGTCCTTTTCTGGGCGTTGAGGTAAATTCAGGGTGGAATTGACACGCTAAAAACCACGGATGATCCGGCAATTCAATGACTTCAACCAGGCGTCCGTCAATTGATTTTCCGGAAAAGCGCATCCCGGCTTTTTCCAGCTTTTCAATGTATGAATTATTAAACTCATAACGATGACGATGCCGTTCGGTAATCACATCTTTCTGATAAAGCTGAAAAGCTAATGAATCATTTTGTAAACGGCATTTTTGTCCACCCAAGCGCATGGAACCACCCAACTCGGTATTTTCGTCGCGCGTTTCCAGTTGACCGCTTTCAGCCCACCACTCGGTAATCAAACCGATAACCGGATGCGGTGATTTAGGCAAAAATTCTGTACTGTGCGCACCTTCGAGGCCGGCAACATCGCGGGCAAATTCAATGACGGCAACCTGCATTCCCAAACAAATGCCCAGATACGGGATTTTATTTTCGCGGGCATAACGAACGGTGGCAATTTTACCTTCCACACCACGCTCACCAAAACCGCCGGGCACCAAAATCGCATCAACATCTTTCAGACGGGCAACGCCTTCGTCCTCTATAGTTTCTGAATCGATGTATTTAAGAACAACCTTGGTACGGGTAGAAATGCCGGCATGAATCAGTGCTTCATTAAGCGACTTATAAGCATCAGAATGATCAACATACTTGCCGACAATGGCAATAGTTACTTCATTAACCGGATGGGTTAATGCTTCAATAACAGTATTCCATTCGGTTAAATCTGCCGGCAAAGCATTGAGTCTCAATTTGCTGACAACAATATCATCAAGACCTTGCTCATGCAGTAACAACGGAATTCGATAAATAGAGTCAGCATCGACCGCAGAAATAACCGCTTTTTCTTCTACATTGGTAAACAAGGCAATTTTGCGGCGCTCGGCAATTGGAACGGGACGTTCCGAGCGACAAATCAAAATATCCGGTTGTATGCCAATTGTCCGCAGCTCTTTAACAGAATGCTGGGTAGGCTTGGTTTTGATTTCACCGGCAGAACGAATATACGGCACCAGTGTTAAATGAATAAACAACGATCTGTCCATACCCAGTTCAAAACGCATTTGCCGGATAGCTTCCAGAAAGGGCAATGATTCAATATCACCGACCGTACCGCCCACCTCAATTAAAGCAACGTCCATGCCTTCGGCGCTTAAATAAACGCGGCGCTTTATTTCATCGGTAATATGCGGAATAACCTGAACGGTAGCGCCTAAATAGTCACCTTTACGCTCACTACGCAAAACGCTGTCATAAACCTGACCTGCGGTGAAATTATTCTTTTTTGCCATCGTGGTTTTAAGAAACCGTTCATAATGGCCCAAATCCAGGTCAGTCTCTGCACCATCTTCAGTGACAAATACTTCACCATGTTGAAAAGGGCTCATAGTGCCCGGATCAAGATTGATGTACGGATCCAGCTTGGTCATAGTGACCTTGAGACCTCGGGCCTCAAGAATGGCGGCAAGCGACGATGCAGCAATGCCCTTGCCTAGCGATGAAACAACACCGCCGGTAATGAAAATGTATTTTGTCATTGAGAAGGTATGGTATTCAGAAGATAACTGATTGGCAGTTTAAAAATCTTGGCTATTTTAATCGACAATGCCCTGATAGTCATTGTCTTTATTCAACCAGCACCTGAAATGCTTTTGTAGCAAGGCCTGTTTATGACACGGGGGACAACTTAAAGCCCTGTTTTTAGCCCAAGCCCTCCCCTGAAAGGCATAGGTATCTACACAACTCGTCATCCCGGCAGGGATTGCCGGAATCCAGATGCCATGGATGGCAATCTTGAATTACACAAACCATTTTTTTAGCCATTTGAAGCTATTTTTGATCTAATTTTTCACATCCCTGTGCCTTGGATTCCGGCAATCTCTACCTAAATAATACTACTTTTATTTGTGTAGATACCTATGCTTAAAGGGATGGTATCCGTTAATACCGAAAATACTTACCTAAAAATCTATATGTTTGTTTTTCACCTGCGGCTTATTAGCTTTATTTCTATGACATAGTAAAGTGTACGCAATGCACACCACTCACCTTAGCCTCGAAATAGCCCTACAATAATACTCGCTCTATACCGCCGCTTCCCGCTTGTTTGATATAGTTTTTCATCCAGTTTTTACCTAATACATGGCGGGCAATTTCCACGACAATGTAATCCACGTCCAGCTGTTCTTTGCCATCTTCAAAGCGTTGTAAACCTTGCACGCAAGACGGACAGGAAGTCAGCATTTTAACCGGGCCATCGAAGCCGTCAGCGCGTATCTTGCCGGTATTATTTTGCAACTCGGCGGCTTTACTGAATCGCACTTGCGTTGAAATATCCGGACGGGCAACCGCTAAAGTCCCGGACTCGCCACAACAACGTTCAGATTTAAGCACTTCCGAACCAATCAAGGCATTAACCGTCTTCATGGGATCTTGCTGTTTCATTGGACTGTGGCAAGGATCATGATACAAATAACGGGTACCGTTAACCCCCTCCAGCTTTACGCCTTTTTCAAGCAGATATTCGTGAATATCAACCATGCGACAGCCAGGGAATATTTTGTCAAACTCATAATCCAGCAATTGATCAAAACAAGTGCCGCAACTGACGACAACCGTTTTGATGTCCAGATAATTTAAGGTATTGGCAACCCGATGAAACAGAACACGATTATCGGTGGTTATTTTCTGCGCCTTATCAAGCTGGCCGGCGGCACGCTGCGGATAACCGCAGCACAAATAACCGGGCGGTAATACTGTCTGCACGCCTATCTCATAGAGCATGGCTTGCGTAGCCAGACCGACTTGAGAAAACAAGCGTTCAGAGCCGCAACCGGGAAAATAAAACACCGCTTCGGAATCCGCACGGGTTTTATTTCGATCACGAATGATGGGTACAATTTGATCGCTCTCAATACCCAGCAACGCTCTTGCCGTTTTGGACGGCACGTTATCCGGCATTTTCCGGTTGGTGAAATGAAGGACAAATTCACGCATCGGCGGCTTGCCTGTTGATGATGGCGGATGCGCCAGTTGCGCCCTGCCCCACGGCCTGAGAAAAAAGTTACCAATGCGCTGGGCTTTATAAGACCATTCAATCAGCAACTTGCGCATAATCTTGATGCTACTGGGTCGACTGGTCGATAAAAAGGCAATCGCCGCCGCTTTAATCGGGTTAAAACTCTGCTTGCCCATTTTGCGTAACAGATTACGCATATTCATGGACACGTCGCCAAAATCGATATCAACCGGACAGGGATTAAAGCACTTATGACACACGGTACAATGCTCCGACACATCCTCAAATTCTTTCCAATGCGTGATGGAAATGCCGCGTCGCGTCTGTTCTTCGTAAAGAAAGGCTTCTATCAACAGTGAAGTGGCCAGTATTTTATTACGCGGTGAATATAACAAATTGGCACGGGGTACATGGGTAGCACAAACCGGTTTACACTTTCCGCAACGCAAGCAATCTTTGATGGAATCCGAAATCGCACCGATGTCGCTTTGCTGCATAATCAACGATTCATAACCCATCAGGCTAAACGATGTGGTGTAGGCCGCCTCCATACCGGCACCCGGCATTAATTTGCCACGATTGAAACGGCCTTCCGGATCGATACGCTGTTTGTAATCGTGAAAACTGGCCAATTCTTCAGGGCTTAAAAATTCGTATTTGGTTATGCCAATACCGTGCTCGCCGGAGATTACGCCACCCAAAGAGCGCGCCAACACCATAATCCGGGCTACGGATTTATTGGCTTCTTGCAGCATTTCATAATGATCGGAATTAACCGGTAAATTGGTATGTACGTTACCGTCACCGGCGTGCATGTGCAGTGCCACAAACACGCGCCCCCGTAAAATTTCCTTGTGTACTGCGTCAATACGCTCAACAATCGGTCGAAAATTATCGCCCTCAAAAATTTCTGTTAACCGTGGCAGTAATTCCTGTTTCCAGGACACCCGTAAAGAATGATCCTGTAAACGGTGAAATAAAGTAGGCTGCTCGGCACGATTGGTTAATTCGCCGACAATAATACCGTGATCGTTAAAAGCCGCTTCGGCTTGTGGCAACGGTAAATCGAGATTGTCATATTGCCACTGCCACCGTTCGCGCACCTGCTCCACCACCGACAGTGCCTGAGCACGCCGGTCGCCGATCAATTCAGTTTTATCGACCCTGTCCTCATAAGAACGTAACGGCAACTCGCCTTCCAAAAAGTGACTTAACGCATGACATAACCGCAATTTATTGCGCAGTGACAATTCGATATTGATGCGTTCGATACCGTCACAATAATCACCCATGCGCGGCAACGGAATCACTACATCTTCATTGATTTTAAAGGCATTGGTATGTTTGGCAATGGCGGCGGTACGCGCACGATCCAGCCAGAAAGTTTGCCGGGTTTCAGGACTGACCGCGATAAAACCTTCTGCATCACGCGCATTACACAATCGCACGACTTCGGAAGCGGCCAAAGCCACTTGCTTGTCGTTATCGCCAACAATATCGCCAATCAACACCATTTTTGGACGACCGTGATTTTTGGCTTTGCTGGCATAACCCACGGCTTTAACATAGCGTTCATCAAGATGCTCAAGACCGGCCAGCATGACCCTCGCCTCACCGTTTTTAGGCAAAGCCGCCAAATAATCCCGAATCTCGACAATGGCAGGCACTGCTTCCCGAACCTGACCGTAAAATTCCAAACAGAAGGTACGGGTAAAAGCCGGCATCTTGTGCAAAATCCAACACGCCGAGGTAATAATACCGTCGCAGCCTTCTTTTTGGATACCTGGCAGGCCACCAAGAAATTTGTCGGTAACATCCTTGCCCAGCTCGCCTTTACGAAAATTTGCAC
>CAIMDR010000594.1 GCA_903839795.1 uncultured Methylococcaceae bacterium
GAACTTAACAGCAAAACAAAAATGACTAAAGACACTACCCAAGCCCTGTTAATCAAGTTAAAAAATTATATTAATCAGGAAATTATTGGCCAGGATGTCCTTGTTGAAAGGATGCTTATAGGCTTGTTGGCCGATGGTCATATTCTGGTTGAAGGCGCACCGGGGCTGGCCAAAACCAGAGCCATCAACGTCTTAAGCAAAGGTATCCACTGCGATTTTCATCGCGTGCAGTTTACCCCCGATTTATTACCCGCAGATTTAACGGGAACCGAAATTTATCGTCCCCAGCAAGGCACGTTTGAGTTTCAAAAAGGCCCGTTGTTTCATAATCTGATATTGGCTGACGAGATTAACCGTTCGCCGGCAAAAGTGCAGGCGGCGTTATTGGAAGCCATGGGGGAGCGCCAAATAACCGTGGGTCAGGCGACTTATCCCTTGCCCAAGTTGTTTATGGTGATGGCGACACAAAATCCTATTGAACAGGAAGGCACCTATCCGTTACCTGAAGCGCAACTGGATCGTTTTTTACTGCATGTAAAAGTGGATTATCCCAAAGCCGAGCATGAAAAAAGCATTTTGCATCTGGCTCGAGCAGAGGCGCGTTCTGAATCCTTAAAAAGCACGGATAAATTTGAGCCGATTAGTCAAAGCACCTTGTTCGATGCCCGTAATGAAGTACTGGATATTTTTATGGCGGAAAGCCTTGAAGATTATCTGCTGCAAATTATTCTGGCAACCCGAAACCCCGGTGCCTATGGACAAGACCTGGCTTCGTGGCTGCAATACGGTGCCAGTCCAAGAGCCAGTATTGCCCTGGATCGCTGTTCCAGAGCCAAGGCTTGGTTGGCGCAGCGGGACTTTGTAAGCCCCGAAGATATTCAGGAGATGGCTTTTGATGTTTTGCGGCATCGTCTGATTTTATCTTATGAAGCCGAAGCGGAAGGCATTACTACGGATCATTTTATTAAAGAACTCATTTCCAGGGTTGCTGTACCTTGATGCTGTTTGGTAAACAAGCAGGCTCCGTCAGCCAATCAAAACAGGAACTGGTTTCTGTTTCGTTAAAAACGCTGATTGATTTGGCAAAGCTGGCCAGCGGTTTAAATTTGCATCAAGCTAAACTTCGTTCCCGACAAAGCGGCGGTTATGTGTCGCGTTTTAAAGGTCGCGGTATGGAATTTGATGAAACCCGTTTGTATCAACCCGGCGATGATATTCGCAGTATTGATTGGCGAGTGACTGCGCGTACCGGCAAAACGCATACCAAGGTATTTAGGGAAGAACGCGAAAGGCCGGTATTTATTTCTGTAGATAACCGCTTGACCATGCATTTTGCGACACGCGGCGTGTTTAAATCGGTGTTGGCGGCAAAGCTTGCGGGCTTATTGGCGTGGACTGCCGAGTATCACGGTGACCGGATTGGTGGACAACTGTTTTCGGAGCAAGAGTGTCGGGAATTAAAGCCGCAAAATGGCCGACATGCGGTATTGCGATTTTTAAATGCCTTGGTTAAACCCCAAATTCCGACCGATAAAGCGTTTACGCTGGAGCAGGTTTTAGCAAGACTTAA
>CAIMDR010000595.1 GCA_903839795.1 uncultured Methylococcaceae bacterium
CCGTAATATCTAATAAAATCTCCCCTAACCCCCTCTTTTTCAAAGAGGGGGACTGAATAAGTACTAACAGCATTGATAGTGAATCGTTTGATTCAAAAAAAGTGAATGACGGAGTTGCAATGCCCGTCACGTTTCAGCTTATATTTTTTGAATAATGAACGACTACTTTTTATCGGTTTTATTTTTCAACTGCTTCATAAAGACATAGCCCGTTAAGGAGCCCCATAACAGCATATAAATGCCATGAATGGTGATTTCAAATCTAAAATCTTCAACTTTTCTAACATAATCCATTATGTCATCAGCCAAAACCAGCGCCAAAATAAGATAAATGGCATTCTTTAATTTTATTTTATGGGCATAAAACACTCCGATTCCAATGAGGATAAAGCCCGTAAAGAATCTAAGAGCACTATGAGTTAACATTTCCAAGTTCATTAAATCCAACTTAAATGCTGCATCCATAAAATAAAGCAGCATAAGCCCTGCAACGGTGACGATACCGATCAATTTCATTAGTATCCTTTGGTTAATCGTTATTAAGTAATTTTAATCCTGGCGGTAATGCCTCACCAAAGATCTGCTTTTCTTCTTTTTCATCCAATTCTTTAACTTGCTCAACCATTTCTATCCAAGATGAAGGGGCTTTACTGAGTTTAAGTTTGGCTATGATTTCCAAGCGTACAGCATCATCAATATCCCGTGCCCGATCGCCACTCATGCGGGCAATAAGCGTTGCAGCAAAACCTGCATGCGGTGTTTTTTTCCAATCTTCCGACAAAATCTGACTAAGCCAGTTACAAACAACATCAGCCGGAATAACATTATGGCTACTTCCATGAAACGGCATTCGCGCTCCGATACGCCCAACGGCCCACCAAGTCTGAGTGGGTTCACTGGCTTTTTGTAAACGTTTTAAAAACCAATCGCCCAATTGTATTTTCTTGTCAACAGGCAACCGTTCCAATACAGCGGCAAGACGCACGATATCATCATAACCACGATTTTTGATTTGCTTGGCAACGCCCGGTTGTCTAGCGGCAGCGGGGTTTATAAACTTGGCAATGTCGGCAAAAATTTGTTCCTGCGCAACGGCCGACAAACCACCCGCAATGCGCCGCCACAACGTCCACCATTCCGTCCAGTTTTGGGTTTCATTAACAAACTGTATGCCTTGTGGGTACAGCTTCCAGAGTTGTTCTACCCGCCAGTCATCCAGTGGATAACCAAAACCGGGACGCAAACAAAATCCGGCCAGACTTAGCCAGACTCTTTCGTGATTCTCTGAGCGACGAAGGTATTTAGAGCCCTCCAGTAAGGTGCTAAATAATGCCCTTAGCAAAGGCGTTTCCCATTCAGTACGAGCACTCCCCAATTGTTTTTCTAAATCAGCACGTAGATTTTTTACGGATTTAGGATCTATCTGCCGGGATTTTGAGCCAAAAATACTGTGTATATTTTCTACCGCTCCCTTAAATTGGGGCGGCAATGCCATGTCCAGTTGTAATCCCGTCATGCCTTTCTTTCTGATTTGAAATTCAACATTCCAGCGTTGCTCTAAGTTTTCAACAGACACGCACTGAATTTTAAGGGTACCTACTTCCGTTTGTGTAACGGCTAACTGAACAATGGCTTCAGCATTAGGTTTGCTTTCATCGACTTCAAAAGCCACTGCCAACGGCGGCAAAGAATGAAACAGTTCCGTTATTTCAGTGACATCCCCAGGTTTATATTCGGCATCACCGGTCGTTGAGGCCAAGTGAAAACGCACGGGCGTACCTAATCTCAACGCAAATTGTCGATTTTTTAAGATGACTTCATCGCCTTCTTCACTGCCTCGGGGCAAAATACAAATGCCTTGCTGTTCAATTGAGTTATCGGTATCAACCAGCAAAAAATAACTACGCGCCGCGCCGCCGCCAATTTTAAGTTTTTTATCGCGCCTGGCGATGGCGTAACTGACCGCCCCGAAGGCAACGGCCAATTCGGGGTGTTTATTTTCCAGCAACACCGGCGGTTTGGTGCTCCAAGAATTAAGCAACGTCACCAGTCGTTGAGTAATGGGTTGGCTACGAAACACACCACCGTTAAGTAACAGCGCATCAGGTACTCTGCCATTACCTTTTAACGCTTCACCGGAAGCGGCTGCGTGCAACTTTAAAAATGCCGCGATATGCTTGCTGATTGCGGGTTCTGCGGCATAAGGAAGTCCAAATTCAACCACTCCGCTACGTTTTCTGTCCGGGAGTTCATCCACTGTTGATAAAGGGAAAAATCCATCGAGGGTCAGAGTTCTGACTTCTTCGCGGGTGAATACCACTGAGCGGGAACTGCCAATTAATTTTGAACCGCCGCCCAGCAAAGTAACGGTGGTCTGCTCCGGTGCATCACCGGCCAGCAGGCGCTCTTTGGCCAGACGGCATTGCTCAATGAGTTGTGACAAGTCAGCAGCAGACAAGCGTTTTTCACCTTCACTCAGTCTGCTTTCAGCCAAATGAGCCAAGGCTAGATCAATGTTGTCACCGCCCAACATGAGATGATCACCGACGCCGATACGGGTCAGTTTAGGCTCATGCTCGCCTTGCTCTACTTTAATCAGTGTTAAATCGGTGGTACCACCACCGACATCACACACCAGCAATAAATGTACATTAGCCAAGGCCTGTTTAAGCGTATCCGTATTGCGCCGTAACCAATCGTAACAAACGGCCTGGGGCTCTTCGAGCAGTCTAACCTGGGTCAGTCCGGCAACTCTGGCGGCTTCCAGCGTCAGCGAACGAGCAGCTTCATCAAAGGAAGCGGGGACGGTAATAACAATGTCCTGTTGTTCCAAGGGCGCTTCAGGAAACTTGTGTCCCCATACGGTGCGAATATGCGCCAGGTAACTGGCACTGGCATCAATCGGTGAAACTTTGCTAATTTCATCACTGCTACCCCACGGTAAAATTTCGGCGCTGTGATCGACCGAAGGATGTGATAGCCAGCTTTTGGCACTGGTAACAAAGCGCCCTTTGGATTTGGCACCTAATAACCGTGCGGCCTCACCAATAACCGGCGCTTCATCTGAAGACAACGCGTCTATGCGGTAACTGGGGAAAGCAATATCAGCCGCTGACAACTCACCCGGTGCCGGATGATAACGTACCGACGGCAACAACGGCCTGGCCGCGACTTGCCCTGGTGCAATCAACTGTTCAATAGGTAGCAGTTGTATTTCCTGAGGCGTTTTTTGAGCGTCACTGTAGGCTACAACCGTATGGGTTGTGCCTAAGTCGATACCGATTACATAAAAGGGTGTTTTATTTTTCACAATTAGTGTTATGTTTATATATTAAGTTCACCACAAAAAAGTAAATGAATAGTAAGTTCATTCGAAAACCTGTCCAGCCATTGGGGTGATTGCCATGGCTTGGCTTTTAAATAGTGTAAAGTTTTTTTGAAAACAAGGTCTAATTTTCTTTATGATGCCGGTTAGTTTAAACAGCTTATCGCTTCAAAAAGGCCAACATAGTCATTGTTTAACAGAAGACTATTTTATATTTTATGGGTGAACTTGATGAGTATTATTGAATTTTTATAAAACGTGCCACAAGATTATAATGTTGTTACTCTTTTTTTTATTCAGTAGTCAAATAAGACTTAATCCAACTATTGGGTTAAAATGACAGGAATAATAATCCTACCGTCTTTTGGTCGGCGTTTCATTTTTAAATTGTGTGTTTTTCTGAGGTCGTTGTATGCGTAAAAAACTTATTACCTTTACCGGGGGGGCAGCACTGCTCCTTATGCATGCCTGGAGCCAGGCTGCCACTGATTTGCCGCCTTCAGCCAAGGTTGATTTAGGCCCGGTTGAAGAGGTCTGTTCTGAATTTACTGATCCGGAATGGCGTAAAGAACAGATGATTGATGGCGTCGCCATACAAGAATCAAAACTCTGTAACCCAGACAATCCGGCTGATATTGCCGCCTTTGTTAAGGGCACCAACGGCGTTTCAATGGAAACTCTGATGGCAACGCAACTGGCTGCCGACGCTGTTACGATGTCTGACGATACCGACGGTGACGGAGATCCTGATAAAATCATTATCAAACTGGAAGTCGTTGAGCTTAACGGGCATTCGCCTGATATAAAAGAGCCTATAACTACTTACGATATTTCACCTGGCATACAACCGACTTTTTGGGTTTACGCACCTAAAACCCGCGACATGTCAACTAAAAGCCTTTACGAAAGAGAGGCTAATCCCTTGTTGCGCGTACCGTCTCCGGTTATTCGTGTCGAACAGGATGACGTGGTTTGGATCGTTTTGGAAAACACGCATTATTTACCGCACTCCATTCATTTGCATGGCATAGATCATCCTTTTATGGATATGAGCGGAACCGGTAATGATGGCGTTGGGCAAACCAGCAACATGGACACCATGCCTGGCCAAAGTAAAACTTACGTTATCAAGCCGCGTCAACCGGGCACCATGTATTACCATTGCCATGTGCAACCGCATACCCATATCCCGATGGGCTTGCAGGGTATTTTTGTGGTTGAAGAAAATCGCCCCAACAATTGGCCGCAAACGCTTAATGTCGGTGCAGGGCAAGTGCGTCATCCTTCGGTTGCTGTGCTTGAAAAATATGCACGGGAATATGATTTGCATTACCAATCGGCCGATAAAGAATTACATGAGCTGGTTGCCAGATCAGCCAATGATCCGCGTCTGATTGCCAAGCACATGAACACTGAATATGACATCACCGATGCCACTGATGACTATTTTATGCTCAATGGTCGCTCTTTCCCTTATACCTTAAGGGAATCGTTGATTCACATGGAAGAAAATCAAAAAGTGAAACTACGTATCTTAAATGGTCATACCGAATCATTTGCGATGCATATTCATGGACATAAACCGACTGTCACTCATTATGATGGCGTTGATAATGGCCCTGGTTCTTATATCCAACGGGACGTTCACGGCATGGTTCCGGCCCAACGTCTGGATTTGGAATTAAGCGGTGTAGATGATGGTTTAAACAGCTTTGGACAAGGTATCTGGATGTTCCATGACCACGTTGAAAAATCATTTACCACCGATGGACATGGCGAAGGCGGTGATATTAGTCTGGTTGTCTATAAAGGTTTTGTTGATGACAGAGGTATTCCTTTGGCACACGGCATGAGCTTGGCACCTTATTTTTCCAAGTCCTTATGGCAAGGAAAATATCCTATCTGGCAAGATTATGACGCGTTTCGCAGTTTGGGCTTGCCTGATCTGAAAGCAGAAGTGACGCCTTCTAAAGTAGCCGTGCAAACGGTCGTTGAAAAAGCCTCGGATGCCGTATTTGCCAATCAACAAGAAAGCTCATCAGCATTCGAAAAATTGTTTTATGGCTTGGTGATGGGATTATTGGGCTATACGGTCGTCGTGAAACGTCGTCCGCTTGTGGATTATGCCCTGAAGCTTGTTGAAATTGCGCGTAGCAAACTGCTGAAAAAATAAATCAGAGAGCATTTCGTCCACGAAAAACACGAAAAACACGAAAATATTGGCATCCTTCATAGAAGCTCAAAAGTAGTTGACACTTTTTTATAACAAAAAATGCTAATAATCTCTGTAGGTC
>CAIMDR010000596.1 GCA_903839795.1 uncultured Methylococcaceae bacterium
AAATTATTTATCTGAAAATCCATAGATAACGGAAAATTATCGACAATACTCGGCTAAATCTTCATTGATATCTTCAAGATCAAACTCTTCAGGATAAAATTCCCCACCTACCCATTCCATCATCTCTTCGTAGTCTGGATTTTTGGGATCAGAAAGGGTATTAAGAAGCTCTTCATAGCCCCAAATTCCGCCACAATCGTCTGGTGGACAAGCACGTTTACCTTTAAGGCAAACGGGCAAGGCAATGTTGGCATCAAAAGGAAGTATTTTTTCAAGCAGTATTTTGTGCTCCCAGCTATCCCCAAAATCATATTCATAAACCAGAGAATCTTTTTCCTTGGTTAATAATTGAGATAGTTTGTATTTTGTCTCATCTTCCACGTCCATGTCCAAATCGTCATCAAGCATCCCATAAAATTGTTTATTGGCAATAAATTGATGTAAATGGCTATCTGTCCAGCCCATTGCAACCTGAATAACAATGTGCAAAGCGTCTAATTTTATATCGCCAGGCACCAAAACCGTCCGCCATATCGGCGGTTTTGAACCGATTAAGGTGATTTTAATTTGATAGATGGAAGTTGCGCGTTTCGTTGCCATTTTAGTAGCCTCAAAGGTGTCTGTTGGTTCAAGTTACGGTGATTAAAGCCTAACTTGAATATTTTAACAAGCGTAAATTAATTAGTTGCCCTTTCATCTACCGAGAGTAAGTGTTTGCCTCTCCCCCTTTGAAAAAGGCAGCCGAGGGGGATTTATCTAATAAAATATCCCCTAACCCCTCTTTATCAAAGAGGGGAACTGAATAGTTAATACCAAGAACTTGATCAAACCCAGTACCACTTTAATTTTTCATACCCCAATTTAACAAAAAAATAAATCGCTTAAGCCATTCAATATGAAAAATGGTTTAATCAACTTGCAATAAAAATTATTTCTAAAAGTCGCGTGCTGATTACGTGTAATAAAAGCAAAATTGTCCGAATAATCTTGATGATTAAACCTACAATCAGGTAAATTCAACAAGCTATCCTTCCCACGAAGTACATGGGAGAGCCAAACACGCCATTAATCAATTTTTTCCAAAGCCGGAGTTTTGGCTTTGAACAACTCGGTTAAAAGTTCAAGTGGAGCATTTAACTGAGGGATGGCTGGAATTTTCCAGGCTTTTCCTATGACATGGGCCATTAAATTATTCAACCAAGGTCTATCCGATTTTGCTTGGTGAATGATAAATCGGTAGGACTCACCATCATTAAAAACCGCAAAATCTTCCAAACAAACTTCAATCGTTTCTTTCTCACCATAGAGCCTTGTTTGAACGTAGACTTTTCGCGCATCGAGGTCAAAATTAAATTCTGTTAATTCTGCAATGCCTTTAAGAATTATATTTGCTCCCCAAATGATCAATAGATCCGGTGTCAGTTTTATTATTATTTTTAGTACAGTAGATTTGATACTCATTATGTGATCTTCATTCGCTAACAGGATAAGATTGCTAATTTTAACCATTCTTTGCTCGGTTGTGTCACAAATATTATAAAATTTCAAATATCCGGTTTTAAAACCCACATAAAACACCCTAATAAAACAATTAAATACAACTGATTTTAGCGTGCTACTGTTTTGTGTTCCAATCCCCGTTGATGACCGGTAGCTATTGCAATTTCTTGTTCAGCAATCGCCAGTTCAGTGATTAAATGGGCTTTTAACACCTCAATTATACCCACAACTATCGCGGTCTTTTTTGAAACGTGGATAGTGATGCCTGAAACGACCCTTAAATCCAAAAGTGAAGCAGAAGGTAATATCAGCAGGCATAAAAAAACCGGTTGTTTTTTACAAAACAACCGGTTTTTTTTATTTTGGCGGAGAAGCAGGGATTCGAACCCTGGGAGGGGATCAACCCTCAACGGTTTTCAAGACCGCCGCTTTCGGCCGCTCAGCCACCTCTCCAAGCCGTCTATAATAACTCATCAGATTTAAAAATCAATAAATTTATTGGTTTTTTTGTTATTAACCGGTTATTTCGCCTCTTTGTTACCCTTGATTTATAGTCGTAGGGTGCGCATCGCGCACCAAAAAAGGCATCCAATAAACGGTTTTATTTGCACCACAATCTATTCTTATTTTTTATCGGGTGCCTATTGGTTTTTTTCTCTGGCATGGTTGTGGTGCGCGATGCGCACCCTACCCGACTAAATCATGCGGCAACGTTATCGGAGAGTTGCCCTCCATGACACTGGATACCGGCATTTTTGCCGACCGGCGTTAACTAAAATTTCTTGTCAAGGCCGCTTATCCGGACTAATAGTCCTTCATCCTAAAATTCTCATTTAGCTACAGATTTACACAGATAAGCACTGATAATACATGATGTTACGCACTACTGATAATTTACCAAAAGGGTGGTCAAAAGAATTGATCTAACGCGTTGTTTATCTGAGTAAATCCGTGTTTATCTGTGGCTCAAATACGTTTTTTAGGTTCATCGTTCTGATTCTTTTTTTGCAACTTTATCACGCAAATAAACGGGCATCGCCAGTTCAACATCAACGGCAAGACCCAGCTTAAAACCTTGAGCGCCCAAGCGGGCAACGGCTCCGGCTCTGGGCAGGTTGTCAATTTGACAGATGCTGACTAAACCTGCCAAACGCTGCTTTAGTTCTTCGCCATAGACACCCCACCCTGAACCGATACCGGTACCGATCAAAGCGGGAAACTCGACTTCAGCGGCCAGGGTAACGGCTTCTTTACCGACCAACTCGGCAAAGCCTTGTGCGTTGCGTTGATAAACGCCCCAAAAAATCTCGCCCATTCTGGCATCCATTGCGGTAAAGGCTACATTGAAAGCAGAAACGTCTGCATTTAGGCTTTCGCCTTGAACCGTCTCATGATTATTATCAAAAAAATCCTGAGCGATTGCCGCCAAAGTAGATACCGGCACTACCGGTAAATTAGCGCCTAAAGCAATGCCTTGAATCACGCCGGTGGCAATGCGCACGCCGGTAAATGACCCCGGCCCACAACTAAATGCCAGTGCATCCAACTGCTGCGGTTTTAAGCCGGCATCTGACATTAATGAGTCTATCATCGGCAATATCAATTTGGTATGTTCTTTGGGTGCCAGTTCAAAACGCTCGCTAACGACACCATCAATAATCAATGCGGCTGAACACGCTTCGGTTGATGTTTCTACTGCCAATAACTTCATGACTGATCCTCTTCTTTAAAAAATGCCTGGACATCGGCTATATCGCGGGTTCGCTTCATCGGGGGCACACTGTCCAAAAATAGTTGTCCGTAAGCGCGTTTTAATAAACGCGGATCACATACCATTAAAACGCCCCGATCAGTAACATCACGAATCAACCGACCG
>CAIMDR010000597.1 GCA_903839795.1 uncultured Methylococcaceae bacterium
GGGGTTGCAAACCCCGCCCTGCGTTCGGTGGATAGGGACTTAATAATTATAGCAATAGGCCGGAATAAGACCGCCCAAGCGTAGCGCGTGGTGGCGTTTCCGGCGCACTCGACCGGATGCCGGAAACGCTTATTCTCGCTTGCGCTCGAAAAGCCTTATTCCGGCCTACGCCTGGTTCCCAAGCTCCGGCTTCACTGCTCACAGTTAAGTAAAATAACACCGTAGGAGCAGGCCATGCCTGCGATATTTTGGCTGCAATGCTTATTTTAGCTTCTTCATCGCGGGCATGGCCCGCTCCTACTTAATGGCAGTGAAGCTCCAGCTTGGGAACCAGGTTATTATGTTTTTAACCCTATTTAAAGCCGTCAAAGATGACGGGTGAGTTTGAAAACCTCGACCGGCATTGATTACCGTTTAAGCACTTAACCAAAGTTGCTCTTTGATGGTTTCAATGATCTGTTCCAATTCACCGCCTAATAAATGGTTTAAGTTTTTAGCGCCGCCATCGTTGGCAAAGGCTTGATTAACAAATTGTTGATCAATGACAACTTCATGCGTGAGTTGTTTGGCTAAACGTGTCAACCATTTACGTTGAACGGGCGTCCAGTTATGCAGGGCAAAGATTTTTTGCATGGCTGTACCTACGCGTTGTTCAAAGGGCAATAAGGCTTCGCCTAAAGCCGCTTGGCGAATGTAACCGACAATGCTCGCGGCAATTTCCTGATGGGTGATGTTGCGCCAGGCACTTTGCAGGCTGACTTCTTTATAACCGTGTTGATCCAGCAATAGGCGCACTTCTCGTAATTGTTCTCGGGTCAGGTCTTTGGGTTTGTTGACGATAACGCCCAACGCCACGGATTGATTGAGTTGTGTACGAATAAATTCATTAAAACTCTCCAGATAATCGGCTGGTTTTTCATTGATGCCATAGGTTTGAGTACGGTCTTTAAACTCGTCAAGACCTTCGTAAATAATGGGTAAACGCTCTGAACCCAGCAAGAGGCTAACGTCTGCGAGTTGTTTGAGTAAGCCGCTATGCGTTTGGATAAAGGCCGAGGCTTGTTGCGGGCCAAGTTGGTGTAAATGCTTATGCAGTTTATCAGGCTCTACGCCCCACAGGGTTTCCAGTTCGGCCAGTTTTTGTTTAAGCAGCGGTTTTTGGTCGGCTTTTTTAACGGCTGCGCGTAACACACGCATGATTTTTTGACTGACAACATCCAGCACATCATGGGCATGACAGGTATCCGGCTTATTGCCGGGGGCTGTTAAGCTGTCAGGATTACCGAGTTCTTGCAACAGTTGTTCCAAGCTAATGTTGGGGTCTTTGACCAAGGGTTTCATGGCGCTGACTTCTTGCAGCGCGGCATAAATATCCACCGGATCGTAGATTCTAAAGACGGTTTTACCGATGCGATCGCAACGTCGGGTGCCGCGCCCCAGCATTTGTTCAAAAAGAATTCGTGAGCGTACCCGACGTAAAAATACGATGTTGCAAATGGGCGGCACATCAATGCCGGTACTGAGTAAGTCAACGGTAATGGCAATGGTCGGGTATTTTTCGTTTTTGTATTGACGAATCAGTTGTTTGACTTTATCGCTTTGGCCGGTAATTTTACGGACGGCGGCTTCGTTATAGCTATCGTGATATTTTGCTTTAAAGGCGTCATCCAGCAAGCGTTTAACCATGTCTGCGTGTAAATCGGTGGCGCAGAAAATCAGGGTTTTTTCTTCGCCAAATGGATCTAATTCTTCTGCGAGTTGGGTGCAGATGACTTGGTTAAAACTTTCGGTGATGACGCTGCGGTTAAAGGCATCGACTTCAAAATCAAGTTCATCTTCCAGTTCAGCCAGTTCTATTTCGCCTGTTTGCGTATTGATGACGCTGACTTTGTTGCCTTTATCAAAATGAATGCCGTTTTGAGTCAGTAAGGTTTCGTAACGGATGGGTGGTTCATGATCAATCAACCAATCATCGGCGACGGCCTCACGATAACTGTAAGTGAAGACGGGTTTGCCGAAAATTTCGGTGGTGTGTTTTGCCGGTGTTGCTGTCAGGCCAATTTTAACGGCATCAAAATAATCCAGTACCCGCCGGTAACTGGACAAGTATTGCGCGACATCGCGAATGGCCAGTTCGCCCTCGGTCATTTCTTGATCCAGTGTGTAACCACGATGCGCTTCGTCGATGATAATACAGTCGTAAGCGTCGATAGGGGGCGGGTTGTCGGATTGAAAAATCCGTTTGACCATGGCTTGTACGGTAGCCACTTGAATGCGGGTTTCGGCTTCGGCGGCCATATCGCCCAGTTCTGCGACATTATATATTTTTGAGAGGGTCTGGTTTTGTTCCAGGGGCGAGTCGTTAAAAAAGTCGATGGCTTGTTCACCCAATGCCGTTCTATCGACCAAAAACAAGATGCGTTTAAAGTGTTCCGCCTTTAAGAAGCGATACATTAAGCCAATGATGGTGCGGGTTTTACCGGTTCCGGTGGCCATTGCCAGCAGGCAGTTTTTTTGTTGGTTGGCCAAGGCCAGCTCTACCGCCTGAATGGCTTTTTGTTGATAATCACGCAGTTTGAGATAAGCAAAGCCTTCTTTTTTGAGGCGTGCCTGGGCGGCTTCCTGGCTGCGTTTGAGCGTATCCAGCAAGCCTTCCGGGCTATGGAAATCATGTAAAGGCCGCGCCAGATTGGCAATTTCCCGTACATCACGAAACCAGGTGCCGGATTGTTCAGCCAATTGTTTAACAAAAGGGCGGGCGTTACAGGAATAGACAAACGGAATTTGGTAATGGCCTTCTTGGTTATCAGCCCAGGCAATGGTGCGTCCTTGGAGTTGCCAGGCGGGAAACAGGCTTGCGCTTTGTTTAAAGTCTTTTGAGTAGCGTTCGGCTTGGGGGATTTTTCCGGCCACATTGATATTTTCGCGTTTGGCTTCTACGACGGCAATGGGCGTTAAACCGGCAAACAAAACATAATCGGCGGCTTGATTGCCTTGCGTTGGCCATTCAGCAATCGCTTTGTTTTTGCCTTTTTCCGGGCGCGTGCCTTTTTGATAGCTTAATTGTTCGGTATCGGCTTGCCAGCCAGCGGAAATAAGTTGCTGATCAATCAGTATGCGGGTCAGTGCTTCGTTAATCGTCAGTTCTGAGGTGGCTTTTTGTATGGCTGTGGTGAGTTGTTGGGGTACTGAAGACCGATTTTCCAGTTCGATTTGCATATCTTTAAGGCGGGCATCGAAGGCTTTGCGCTCCTCTTTTAGTTGGTTTTCATGAATCAGTGCCAACCGTTTAAAGGTTTGGGCTTCTGCATCCATGTGTTCGGCAAGCGTGGTGTATGCTTCTTTTTCGCGGGCAACCAGTGCCATGAGTTGTTGATTGTTTTCAACCTGACCATTAGCGTCCAGCAGTTTTGCTTTGAGTTGTTCAATTTGCGTGCTTAACTTACGCAAGGGCAGACTGGGATCGGTCGGGGCGATAAATGGCCCCGGTTTAAATGAAGCATCCGGATGACCAAAGGCGCGATGAAACCAAATAGCCAAAGTTCTTGCCAGTTGTAAAGCATTCATTGCCTCCCGATGTTGGGTTTTGAATTGATGGTTGGCTTTGTTGCCTTCTATGCGCAGTGTATGGAACAGCTCACGGATATTGGCATCCAGACGGATTTCCCGGTTTAATTTAAACAGTAAGTCAGCCTGAGAGGTTCTTTCATCAAAGTCTACATTGCAACGGGCGGCCATGTCTTGTGCCAAAGCCTCACCTAATTGGCGCAATTTGATCAAGGTGGTATTGGGGTCAGCGGAAAAGGACTGTTCAGCCGCAAAGGCTAACTGAAAAAATACCGGATCGTGTTTTTTTAGGCATTCAAAATTACTGAGTTTTGGCATTTTTCCTCATATAACCCGTTGTACGTTTGTTTAAACTATGTGTAAACGACGCCTGCGTTGCTCCCATAATAGGGCTGTCAGCTAAAGTGTTTAGCCTGCAAGCCACTTAATATTTATGTCGGCATGATGATATAGCATTTATTGGATTGGGTCATTGATTCCTTTACAGGGCATTTTTAGTTATAAACTTTGGCTACCAACTTAATGTGGGACATATAGTCTTTCAGAAATTAAATTTCCATTCACGTTGTTGTAAAATCATACAGATAACATCCCTTGAAGGGATGGTATCTGTTAGCATCGAAGTTATTTATCTGAAAATCTATAGTCGAGACTTAACCGTTCGTCCTGAGCCTGTCGAAGGGTGAGCGGTTAAGTCGTTCATGGTTCGACAGGCTCACCACGAACGGCTTAACCTCAAGCTGTCCCGTCTTAAGTTGGTAGCCTAAACTTTCAAATGCTATTATGATCTTTATGCCAATAAACCAGGTAGCCTAAAGGATTACTTTTTCAACAAACGCTGATATGTCATGTTTATTTATTCGTTGCCCGGATTGGTTTGGCAAGTCCGCTGGAGTTGCTGATTATTGTTAAGGCGCTATAGGGTATTTTTTTAAAAGTTAACTCGCAATAAATACCCCGTAACTATTCGGCCCCCCTTTTTCAAAGGGGGGAGGTGATTGCTTACAATACTCCCCAATCATTGCTGTACAAAACAGAAAAATGGAAATTTAATTTCTGAAAGTCACTTAAGGATCAATTTTTAGTACACACAAGAATAATAAAAATACTTAATACAATTGCTTCTATCCTTTTACACAAACAACCTGCTTAAGACTATGCAAAATTTCAGTCAAGTCGTTTTGGTCCGCCATGACCTGATCAATATCCTTGTAAGCGCCTGGAATTTCATCCAGCACACCTTTGTCTTTCCTGCAAATAACGCCGGCAGTTTGTTCGGCCAAATCCGCTTCGGTAAAGCATTTTTCAGCGGCAGTTCTACTCATGCGCCGTCCGGCTCCATGAGCACTCGAATTAAAACTGTCCGGATTGCCTTTACCCACGACAATGTAACTGCGTGCGCCCATGCTGCCGGGAACAATACCTATATCACCAATCCGCGCACGAATGGCACCTTTTCTGGTTACCCATACGTCTGAACCAAAGTGGTGTTCTTTGGCGATATAGTTATGATGGCAATTAACCACTTCAGTCGTGACTTCAAAAGGCGGGAGGTGACGCGCTAAGGCCGACAGAACCAGTTCGAGCATAGACTGGCGATTTTGCAGGGCATATTCTTGCGCCCAATGCACCGCTTCAACGTAGTCGGAAAAATGCTCGGTTCCTTCAGGGAAATAGGCTAAATCCCGATCCGGCAACTGAATCATCCAGCGTTCCATATCCTTGCGGGCCAGTTTGATAAAGTGATCAGCAATGGCATTGCCGATACCTCGACTGCCCGAGTGCAGCATCACCCAGACCTGATCCGCTTCATCGAGACAAACTTCAATAAAATGATTACCGCCACCCAACGTGCCCATCTGGTTGGTCCACTTGGAAAACTTGCCAAAGGTCTTGAGAAGTTCGGGATGTCGGTCAGTCAGACTTTTTAAGCCTGCCTTAAACGGTTTCGCGGCAGCCACCAGCACACGGTTGTCGTCATGCTGTCCACGACCCACCGGCACATCACGAGTAATTTGATCGAAAACTTTCTTCAAAGACTTCTCGTCAAGATCATTAGCCGTAATTGACAGTCTGGCCGCAATCATTCCACAACCCAGGTCAACTCCCACCGCCGCCGGAATAATGGCTTTATGAGTGGCGATAACTGAACCGATGGTGGCACCCATACCTAAATGCACATCTGGCATGGCCGCCACATGATGATGAATAAACGGCATACCGGCAATGTTGGCCAACTGTTCTTTTGAGCGTTCATCAATATCCTGAGTCCAGATTTTGACGGGTACGCGTTGGTCGAGCAATACTTGTTGAACGGGCATTATTGATCTTCTCCGGTATGATTTTGGTGTTTACGAAACAGGGTGCTTTTGCTGCCTGAACTAAGGAATCCCTGTATTGAGAGCTCGGCTACTTATTCAATGGGTTCAGGGTATGTTTCTTCCAAATCCCTCAGGGCATAAACCGTATCGGGCCATTGATCGGCAGTCATACCGGCCAGCGAGGCCATGATGTGTTCCACCTGTTCGACATCAATCCCGGTTGTTGCTTTGCGCGTATTCATCTTATTTAGCTGAAGTATTGCATCTTTCAAACGTTGAAACCAGACCTTTGCTTCAGTGGTGGACTCGAACAGGTCTGGTTGCGACATCACATACAAGAAAGCGGCCACAATCGTCGACTCTGAACCAAGCTTGCCGTCTTGGTTTGTTAACAACTGTTCAAGCCAGTCAATGACCCAAGCGCCAAGGCCAACACGAACCAGTCCAAGGAAAGATTTTGGCCATCGACGTTTTGGGGTTTTAAGCAACCATTCATGGATACCCAGCGGAGTCATTCCTGTATTATTTTCAAATTCCGGGAAAGCCGGTATGGCATCGTAAAGGCTGAGTGGTATGCCTGTATGCATTCTGCTTGGCTTGTCGAAATGATCCATAAAAGCTTCTCGAAGTCTTGGTTGCTGATAGGTTGGCATGGGTGCAGATAAGCAGATATTTCGATCTTCCAAAATTGAGAACCTGATTGAACCCGTACCTCCCCATCCTGCCGGAATCATTTGAGCGACTTTGTGTAGCTCGGGCATGTCGGCCGGTTTTTCGTCTTCGCTACGCTCATGGACAAGAAGAAAGTTGGTCGTGTCTGTCACCAACTGATAAGCAACGGCCAGCTTGGTCGCCTCTGAATTCACACAGTCCTGGCGCTCAGGCGCTTCTGTTTGATAACGGACTGAGGCAGCCATTCTGGATACGCTATCGGTATTATCACGAGAGTTTCTAAATAGGGCGCTACCAAGCACTTCAGTTTCTGCGTCTTCCGAACGCTTGCCCAACAGTCGCACATTACCTTCTGGTTTCTGTGCCAGTAATGCAAACACATTGATAGTATCGCCATCAAATACCGATGAACTCAGTGGCGATACCCATAAGGGGTTACAATTCTCGGGCCACATCACCGACAACTGGGACAGACGAGGCGAGCGCAGACGTGCAAACATCCGTAATACAGCCGGTTCAACGACTTCTCCGGACGCGACAAAATCACAAGCACCGCCCGTCGCTTCGGCAAGTCGACGCAAATGACTTTCGGCAGGACTACTACCAATACCCACTACAAAAAGACGGTGTCCGGAATTGCGTGCCGCTTCGATGGTGCTGTCGATAGCGCTAATTTCACCATCCGTGACAATCAAGACATCACTGTTCACGGCTTGGGAAAGCGCAAACGTAGAAGACAGTGCTTTTTCCATTTCAGTACCGCCAAGGTCGGCCTGTAACGCACCCACCCAATGCTGCGCGGCTAATTTCGTCGTTTCTGTCGCACTCCAGAGACCGCGTGAACGGTGTTCAACGGTGCTCCCGAACCGTGACAGCGAAAATTTATCTCCGGCGGCCAATTGCTTAACAATAGCTTGCAACGCACGTTTGGCAGCGTCAATACTGTCACCCTGCATGGAACCAGAACAATCCACCAGAATTTTTACCGCTGTCGTTGTTGGTTCATTGGTTTGAAGCCGAGGGCAAAAACTGGCCAGCACCGCAACGTTAGCTGAATCGACAAAATCCCGTGCCACTACAGCTTGGGAATCATGACTCAATTGATCTATTACCAGAATAAAATCACGATCCAGTGCGCCATCACACGCCAACGACACGGTGAGTAAATTTTCTGTCTCACTCCGGCTATGGGCGACACGCATGGCATGACTGGGCGAGGCCACCCGCGCCTGTGCCAAATCGCCATAAAGACTCAATTCGATTTCAAAAGGATAATCGACCAGCAAGCTATGGTGTGGGGCTTGATGCGGCAATAGTCCGCCGCTCTGGATGGCATCACCATAACGAGGGGCAATAACCGTAGGAATCAGCAACCTAAGCCCGCGCTGCTCAAACTGCAAAGTCTGAGCATAACGCAGCGTGATTACGCAGTTTTCATTCGCCGCTAGATTACCCAAATTCAGACTATAACTCTGGTCATGGTTTTTCTCCAACATGATGGCCGTATTACCTTCGGAAAGCGCTTCTTCGTAACTCGCTTCGGCGTGTTTTTTCTCAACAATTACACCGACAAGCACTTGTTCGCCCAACAAAACATCAATACCCAGTAATACAGCGCCCCAAGGCAAGGGAAAGGTGTAAATCACTTCAACGCTGTTTTCGGTTGGATTACAAAAACTCTGCTTAACGCACGCCTCGAACAATAAACCGCGTATTTCGCCAGTCAATTTGACACCCAATAACATCAAAGGCTGGCCATTTTGTGTTTGCAAACGTGCACCTGTAAGCTGTTCCATTGTATTACCTTCTCTATTCTTCTGGTTGAATTGATAATTGTTATGTGGGTTCTGTTTGACCATCGCTGACTTGGGCATAGACAGCCATAACTCCTTTGATAAAACAGCGCACTTGTTCAGGTGATAATCCTGCAAGGCCTGGTTCAATAACTACTTCGATTCCATCAGCAACCAGCAAGTGACTGCATATCTCGATGGAACCTACGGCCTTTGATCTTGGAGGTATCGGCGCTTGATCTCCCTTAAGTAAGTCCCGTATTCGCTCCAGTGATACGCCCGCTGCCGTCCATTTTTTGATCAACAGCAGTTGCTCCAAATGCTGGGGGCCGTAACGCGCAGCACGGGTTTCTCCCACAGGTCGATCCACGAGTCCGATTTGAACATAGTAACGAACCGTTCTGGGCGTTAAATCGGCCAGCACACAAAGATCGGCTAATGGATAGTTGGGTATTGTTATAGTTGTGTCGGTATTTGATTTCATGGTGCTTATTAAAGCACTATTACTGTATTAATACAAGTGTATTAAATAAAAATTATGCTATTTTAAGGGTTATTTCTACCACATAAAATATCGTATGCAATTTCATCATAAACACTATCTTGGCCTTAATAGTTGATAGAGTGTTGACGTAAGTCGTTAAGTGTCATGAGGTTAGCACTTTTGAGGTAAAATCATCATAATTGTCTGTTTTAAGGTGCAAATTTGATACTTCAGATGCATTGCCTATTAAAGCAATGTGGGTTATCCATAATTAAAAAAATTCCCAATGTCCCATGATACGTTAAAATAGTGGGCTAAATTCAACGGATTAACATAAGGTGTGCAATTGAAAACACAAGTTTTGGTACTGGGCGGTGGCCCTGGCGGTTATACGGCGGCGTTTCGTGCGGCAGATTTAGGTAAACAGGTAATCCTGGTTGAGCGTTATCCGGTATTGGGTGGCGTTTGTTTAAATGTCGGTTGTATTCCGTCAAAAACCTTGTTGCATGTGGCTAATGTACTCAATGAAGCAAAAGAATTAAATCCGGCAGGCATTAACTTTGTTCAGCCAGAGGTTAATCTGGAACAATTGCGGGATTGGAAAAACAAGGTTAGTGCCCAGCTTAACAGCGGTTTGGCCGCGTTGGCAAAACAGCGCAATGTCACCGTTATTCAGGGCACAGGCCAATTTGTGTCTGATACACAAATTCAGGTTGATTCTCAACTGATTGAATTTGAGCAGGCCATTATTGCGGTCGGGTCACAGCCGGTAAAAATCGCTGCATTTCCCAATGATGACTCACGGTTAATGGACTCAACCGATGCGCTTAATTTGGAAGATATTCCCAACAAACTGTTGATTATCGGTGGCGGTATTATTGGCCTGGAAATGGCGACTGTTTATAACGCACTGGGCAGTAAAATCACCATCGTTGAAATGCAGGAGCAAATCATCCCCGGTTGCGATAAGGATTTGGTCAGGCCGCTGATGACCAAAATCAAAAAAGACTATGACAATATCTTTCTCGACACGTGTGTTAAAAGTATTGAAGCGGTAACCGAGGGTTTAAAAGTCACTTTTGAGGGTAAAGCGGCACCGGAATCGGAGGTGTTCGATAAAGTGTTGGTCGCCGTAGGACGCAGACCTAATGGTCATTTGTGTGGTGCTGATAAAGCCGGTATTGCTATCGATGAGCGCGG
The DNA here is from genome assembly GCA_903839795.1 of uncultured Methylococcaceae bacterium. GTDB lineage: Bacteria > Pseudomonadota > Gammaproteobacteria > Methylococcales > Methylomonadaceae > Methylobacter_C. The sequence continues at coordinate 10,038 of CAIMDR010000597.1, forward strand.
CTTTATTCCGGTGGATAAACAACAGCGTACCAATGTAAGCCATATTTTTGCGATTGGCGATGTGGTGGGTAATCCCATGTTGGCGCATAAAGCCACGCATGAAGGTAAAATAGCCGCCGAAGTGATTTCAGGATTGGCTACCGAGTGGCAGGCGTTGACGATTCCTTCGGTTGCTTATACCGACCCTGAAATAGCGTGGATGGGCTTGACTGAAAATGATGCCAAAGCGCAAGGCATAGCTTATGAAAAAGGCGCTTTCCCGTGGGCTGCTAGTGGCCGCTCTTTGTGTATTGGCCGTAAAGAAGGCATGACCAAATTGCTTTCTGATAAAAAAACCGGACGTATTCTGGGTGCGGGTATTGTCGGCACTAATGCCGGTGAATTGATTGCCGAAGCCGTGCTGGCACTGGAAATGGGGGCCACGGTTGAAGATCTTGCCTTAACCGTTCATGCCCATCCGACCTTGTCTGAAACGTTGGGGCTAACAGCCGAAATGATTGAAGGCACCATTAC
>CAIMDR010000598.1 GCA_903839795.1 uncultured Methylococcaceae bacterium
ATCAAAAGGTTGTAAATTTGACTTATTGGTAATGCTGTGAATCTTGATCATTTTTTAGTCAAATCGGCAATGATTGCGGTAAAAAATAGAAAAATGAAAAACTTATCATTCCCATCATATTGATTTTATTGTACATTCCATAATTATTATTGCCGATGGGTCAAGGTGTATATTAAGCCGTCAGCCAACACCGCATCGTCTTCTATTAATAAAATGTTCATAAGCTGAAAAGGATTGATGTGAAAGGTTCGTGAAAGGAAGTAAGACTAAGATAATATCCAAGGCAATCAATTGATAGCGGTATAACGAATCATACCGTCAAAAAGCAGGGTCTCAAAGCTAAAGGCCGGTATTTATAAATCGGCTGTCTTTAGGTAAGTTGGGGTAACTATTCAGTCCCCCTCTTTGAAAAAGAGGGGTTAGGGGAGATTTTATTAGATAAATCTCCCTCGTTCCACGTTTTTCAAAGGGGGAAAGCATAGCGAGGGGGGCTTGAATACTTACAAAAACCCCACAAACTTGCCGATTTTTCAGACTGACTGATTTTGGTCAATCAATAAGTTTGTGGACATATTTCTTTTTACTTGATAGTAATAGGCACTTGCTGTCTTTAACTTAAAGAAACCAAGGCCATGACTTTATTTAAACTATCGCTTTTTATTCTGCTGCTGGTCTCATCGCCCAGCAATGCCGACAATGTATTTCCGATCGTAAAAGCCACCGCTGCGTTAATGAAGCAAATCAAAGTCATCGCAATCGGTGAAGGTCAAGTGCATGATTCATTTCGTTTGCCGGCGAGAATCGATTTGGATCAACAGCATGTTGCCCGAATCGGTGCAACAGTGACCGGACGGATTATTGAAACGGAGGCCGTTGTGGGTCAGGAAGTGCGTAAAGGCGAACAACTCGCGACCTTAAACAGCACCGAACTGGGTTTGGCGCAATCGGCGTATTTAAAGACCACTTCACAAGTCAATCTAAGACGTCTGGCAGTCAACAGGGCCAGACGGCTGGAGGCGGGTGGCATTATTGCCGCCGCCGATCTTCAGGAAAGAGAAGCGACGCTAACTGAAGCTGACGTAGATTTACGTACAGCCACCGATCAATTACGTGCGTTTGGGATGTCGACCAATGACTTGGTCCGACTCTCCAAAGAGCGAAAAATTCATTCGGTTTTACCGATTACTGCAAGCATTCAAGGCACTATTGTTGAAAGAAAAGTCACCGTTGGACAGGTTGTTCAACCTGCGGATGCCTTATTTACCGTAGCCGATCTATCCTATGTATGGGTCGTTGCAGAACTGCCCGAGCAACAGGCCAGTTGGGCGCACAAAGGCGACGAAGCGGAAGTTACTATTGCCGCATTACCGGATGCCGCATTAAGTGGTCGCTTAAGTTATGTCGCCGACATGGTTGATCCTGATACGCGCACGGTTACTGTGCGTATGGAGCTGCCCAATCCCCATCGTAATTTAAAACCGCACATGCTGGCAAATCTGTTGATTCGTAAACAAGATGTACAAGAATTAATTTTGCCGGATTCTGCCGTGTTGCGTGTCAATGACAGTGATCACGTTTTCATCCAGACCGGGCCTGACGAATTTCAGCTAA
>CAIMDR010000599.1 GCA_903839795.1 uncultured Methylococcaceae bacterium
CCCAAACTGAAAGGCATTTTGGATAAACGCTATGCCCGTGTGCAATTGCCTGATGGCAAGCTCGGGGAACTGGTTGATCTGGTCTCCAAAATCGGCTTTGGTGAATCCTGCACGGTAGAAGAGCAAACTAAAAATCATGCCCGCGACTTGCTGGGACAGGTGTATGAATACTTTTTGGGGCAGTTTGCCAGCGCCGAAGGCAAGCGGGGAGGTGACGACCATACACCAAGAAGCGTTGATTGGCTTCTTGTATCAGTACTTAATCCAATTCGTGGCAAGGTCTATGATCCTTGTTGTGGCGTGGGGAGCACACTCGTATTGGCCGATATATATTCAAAATCTCATAGCGGAAAACTAGGCGATATTTCGATTTACGGTCAGGAAGCTAATCCGACCACTTGGCGGCTGGCTGCAATGAATCTATCTATTCACGGCATTGAATTCAATCTTGGCAAAGAACCTGCCGATACTTTTATCCACGACAAGCACCCTATACTTTACGCAGACTTCATTTTGGCTGGGCCGCCGTTCAATATTTCCGACTGGTGGCACGGCAGTTTGGAAGGCGATCCGCGCTGGGTTTACGGTACGCCACCCTTAGGCAATGCCAACACTGCCTGGCTGCAACACATGCTTTATCACCTTAAGCCCACAGGCCGCGCCGGTATTGTGCTTGCCAACGGTTCCATGTCGTCAAGCCAAAACAGCGAAGGCGAGATTCGCCGTGCGATGGTCGAAGCCGATAAGGTAGAAGTGATGGTCGCACTGCCCGGTCAATTGTTTTTTAACACCCAAATCCCGGCTTGCCTGTGGTTTTTGGTCAAAGAAAAACGGGTTCGGCAAGGCGAGGTTTTATTTATAGATGCCCGTAAACTGGGTAGCATGATCAGCCGTGTGCAATGCGAATTTACCGATGACATTATCGAACAAATCGCCAATACCGTTGCCGCCTGGCGTGGTGAACTCCCCTCTCCCACCGGGAGAGGGGCTGGGGGTGAGGGCATCAATGACGGCAATAAGGTTAGTGACGACAACCCATCAAAAATCAAATCCCCTTTGCCCGAAAACTTACTAGCTTTCGCCCGCCAACTCCGGCAACAAGGTACGAATGCAGAGCAATGGCTATGGCAAGCATTGCGCGACCGTCGCATGGTGGGTATGAAATTTCGTCGTCAGCATCCAATTAATCCTTATATACTTGATTTTTATTGTCATGAATTAAAGCTGGCCATAGAGCTTGATGGCAGCCAGCATAATAGTGAACCAGGCATCGAACACGATCAAAAGCGCAGCCGTTTTTTACAAGAACGAGGTATTCAGGTTTTGCGCTTTTGGAACAACGAGGTGTTCCAGCAACCAGAAGCTGTGCTTGAAGCAATTTTCATCGCTGTGACTAAGAATCTGCCCTCACTCCTAGCCCCTCTCCCGAAGGGAGAGGGGCTAGGATATGCCGATATTCCCGGCTATTGCCGCAGCGTCACCCTGGCAGAAATTGCCGAACACGGTCATGTTTTAACGCCCGGTCGTTATGTCGGTGCCGAAGCCATTGAAGATGACGATGAAGTCTTTGCCGAGAAAATGCAAAAGCTCACCGAAACACTGGGCGAGCAAATGGCCAAAGGTGCGGAACTGGATCAACTGATCCGCTTGAAGTTGGGAGGCTTGGGGTATGAGTTCTGACATGCAGTTCTATAGCCACCTTCTGACTGACATCAAGACCCGAATTCAAGGTGCCCAAGTCCGCGCCATGTTGGCGGTTAACACAGAATTATTACAGCTATATTGGGAAATCGGTCGATTATTGCATACTCGTCAACAGGAAAAGGGTTGGGGAACTGGGGTAATTCCCAAGCTAGCAGCCGATCTGCACAACGAACTGCCCGAACTTAAAGGTTTTTCCGAGAGAAATCTTAAGCGTATGCTGGGATTTTACCGCGCCTATCCGCAGCCCAAACTGTTTGTGCCACAAGCGGTGGCACAAACGCACGATCTGAAAATGCCACAGCTTGTGGCCCCCGTTGATGGTGAAAATCTACTGTGGCAAATTCCCTGGGGACATCATGCCTTGCTGCTGGAAAAGGTCAAAGATCCGACGGTACGTTGCTGGTACATGATGTACAGTCTGATGCACGGCTGGAGCCGCAATATTCTGGCTATGCAGATCGAGACCTATGCGCATCAGCGGCAAGGGCAGGCAGTCACCAACTTCAACACCAGACTGTTGTCTCCGCAATCTGATCTTGTACAGCAAGCCTTGAAAGACCCATACCTGTTCGATTTCCTTACGCTGGAAAAAGATTTTCACGAGCGCGAACTCGAAACCGGGCTGGTTCGGCATGTAGAAAAATTCTTGCTTCAGCTCGGTCAAGGCTTCGCCTTTGTTGGTCGGCAATATATGGTTTCAGTGGGTGAAGACGACTTTTATATCGATCTTTTGTTTTACCACCTGAAATTGCGCTGTTTCGTCGTAATCGAACTTAAACGCGGCCCTTTCAAGCCGGAATACGCAGGCAAAATTAATTTCTACTGCAATCTAGTGGACGACCAACTCAGGCATGACAACGATCATCCTACTATCGGCTTGCTGCTCTGTCAGGACAAGAACCGCGCCATAGCAGAATATGCCTTGCGCGGCATCGATAAACCCATCGGTGTGGCCGAATACCAGCTTTTACGTGAACTGCCTGAAACGCTTGTTAGCAATTTGCCCAGTATTGATGAAATAGAAGCCGAATTTGGCGACGAAATGTCGGCTCTTAAAACGGCACCATTACATTTGCCCGAGCGCTATTTGCAAATGGTTCAAGCTATTTTGCAAACACATTTACCCAACGCTGAAGTGTGGGCATACGGCAGCCGGGTTAACGGTGATTATTACGAAGCCAGCGACCTTGATTTGGTGGTGCGTCAACCTGAAGATTTGAGCCGCCAACAATTCAATCTTGGTGAAGTGATTGATGCGTTTTCTGAAAGCAATCTGCCCATCATTGTACAATTGGTCGATTGGGCGAGGATTCCTGGGGATTTTCATGCGGAAATTATGGCGAAATATGCAGTGATTCAGCCAAACGTTAAGGGGAGTGGGGTTTGCAATCTCGACAAAAACGATTGCAAACTTTAATTGCTTTAAAAACGTGAGTGATGGGGTGCAAATCCCGTCACGCTTCGGTACTTATCAAGCCGATCCCACGTATAGAATTCTTAAAGACGCACCATAACGATAATTTTTTTAAATAGAGGATTTTTATGAATATTGATTTTTCACCATTAGCAAGTGCAATTAGCCAATTGGAAAAAAGCATTACTTATGCTACATCAGAAATGGCAGAAAACGATGATGATTTATTTGAACAATTTCGTAATTCAGTTATTCAGTGCTTTGAATTTACTTACGAACTAAGCCATAAAATGCTTAAACGGTATCTTGAGGAAACCGCTGCGAACCCGGAAGAAATTGATTTAAGTACTTTTCAAAACATTATTCGTATAGGAAATGAAAAAGGCTTACTTCGCTCTGATTGGCTCGAATGGAAAGATTACCGTCTAGCACGTAGTAATAGTAGTCATACCTATGACGGGGACAAAGCAGAAGCTGTGTATAGTATCGCACCTGATTTTTTAAAAGAGGCAAAGTATTTATATCACCAATTGGTCGACAAAAGCCAAACCAAATGAGTTTCAAAATTAACATGCCAAAAATTGACCTCAATCCTCAAGATTGGAATGAGGTCTGTCATATCTTGAGAAATCATGTGCCGGAATATACAGTTTGGGCATTTGGTTCGCGGGTAAAATGGACTGCTAAAGCATACTCTGATCTTGATTTGGCTATTATCACCCAGAAACCTTTGTCTTTGACAAGTATGGCAAACATTAAAGAAGCATTTGATGAATCTAATTTATCAATTCGTGTTGATATTGTGGATTGGGCGACTACTAGCGAAGTGTTTCGCAAGATTATTGAGCAAGATAAAGTAGTGATTCAGGTCAGGCGTGAAATTGACTCAGATAATACTTCTGAATGGAAATCTTACAGACTTTCTGAAGCTGGAAAAATTGTTACTGGTAAAACTCCTTTAACTAACAACCCTGAAAATCAAGGAAATGAATTTCCGTTTATCACCCCCGCAGATTTTGTTGGCAATAAGTGGATAACAAAGACAATTAGGACAATTTCTAAAATTGGAGCGGCTTCTGTCAAAAATTGTTTGGTTCCAAAAGAAACAGTGCTTGTTACATGTATAGGTTCAGATATGGGAAAAGCTGCTTTATCGGCTATGCAGTGCGTAACTAATCAACAAATAAATTCAATTATTGTTGATACACATAAATTTTTGCCTGAGTTCATTTATTACAATCTTTCGATAAGACAACAAGAAATTAAAAGCATGGCTGGAGGTTCGGCTGTACCAATTTTAAAAAAATCGGCATTTTCTGATATATGGTTAGAATGTCCAAACTTAAAAACACAAAAAGAAATTGTCGCAACTCTCGCCATCTTCGATGACCGCATCGCCCTTCTACGCGAAACCAACACAACTCTCGAAGCAATTGCCCAAGCCCTTTTTAAATCCTGGTTCGTGGACTTCGATCCCGTGCACGCCAATGCCGCTTTGCTCCCCTCTCCCTCTGGGAGAGGGGCTGGGGGTGAGGGGGCAGAGAATGAGACCCTGCAAAACTCACTCCCTCACCCCAACCCTCTCCCAAAGGGAGAGGGAGCTGTCCTGCCATCAAAAATAGCCGCACTATTTCCCGACAGCTTTGAAGAATCAGAACTGGGCTTGGTGCCAAATGGATGGTTGGTTACGACTCTTGCCGATGCGTTTGAGATTAATCCAAAACGTACACTAAAGAAAGGAACGATTGCACCTTATCTGGAGATGGCAAAGTTAGCTACCAGCGGCCATTGCGTAGAAACTCCAATCCAACGTGAAATGGGTTCTGGAGCAAAGTTTCGTAATGGCGATACATTGCTGGCACGGATCACACCGTGTTTGGAGAACGGTAAGTCTGCTTTTGTTGATTTTCTTCAAGATGACCAAATTGGCTGGGGCTCAACAGAGTTTTTGGTGCTGCGACCTAAAGCACCTATGTCGGAATACTTCGGCTATTTGCTGTGCCGTCATCCCGTATTTAGAGAATACGCTATTCAGAGCATGTCTGGCACTAGTGGTCGCCAGCGCATACAAAATGATGTACTTGGGCGTTACTTAGTTACACTGCCAGACGATGCCGTGGCTTCAGTATTTACCGAAGTTGTTGACGTGATTCAAAAGAGCATTGCTGGAAATCATGAAACCGCACAAACCCTAGCCACACTCCGCGACACCCTGCTCCCTCGCCTAATCTCCGGTCAACTTCGCTTGCCAGAAGCAACAGCATTGCTTGAGGAAACAACCGCATGATTTCTCTCGAACAACTCAATCGCTGGTTACTTGATGTACTTGAGAATGAACATCTGGAATTCAAAGAAGCTAAACAGCAGTTTTGGCCATGACTTCATTTAATCGCAAATGTAAATTTTTACGGTTGTAGAATTTAACCTCATGAAAACAAGTAATTTTCTTATTAAATCACTAATGTCGCTTCCAACCGTAGATCGAGTTAGCTCTCAAGGCGTAACCCGACAAACCGAAGCTAATATGTCTGGTTACGCTGCGCTAATCCGACCTACGAAAAGCCATGAAGAGACTATCGCATGAGTTACCAACCGCCCTACACCATCACACCACAAATACTGCAACAGGTCGCTGATATTGTTGAGCTATTAACCCGCTGGGAAATCGCTGGCGATAACAAGCTATCTCCGCAGTTACGGCGCAACAATCGTATTCGCACGATTCAGGCATCGCTGGCTATTGAAAATAACACCCTGAGTATCGAACAGGTGACTGCGGTATTGGAAGGCAAGCCGGTGCTGGGGTTGCCGCGTGAAATTCAGGAAGTGCGTAATGCCTTTGCCGCGTATGAACAACTGCCGAACTGGCAAGCGCATTCCGCCGCTGATTGTTTAACAGCGCAGGGCTTATTAATGGCGGGACTGGTTGATGAAGCGGGGTGTTTTCGCACCAGTGGCGTAGGCATTTACAACGGGCAAGGCTTGGTGCATATAGCGCCACCCGCCAGTCGGGTCGCTGCACTGATGGCCGATTTACTGGCTTGGCTGGCATCTGCTCCGGTGCATCCCTTGATTGCGAGTTGCGTGTTCCATTATGAATTTGAGTTTATCCATCCGTTTGCCGATGGTAATGGTCGCATGGGTCGGTTATGGCAAACATTAATACTCAGTCAGTGGCAGCCGCTGCTGGCTTATTTGCCCGTTGAATCCGTTATCAGAGTGCGGCAAGCCGCTTATTATCAAGCCTTGGCGGATGCAGACAGCTTGGCGGATTCAACGCCTTTTATTGAATTTATGTTGCAAGCCTTACTGGATGCCATGACAGAAGTGTTGGTAAAAACGTCGGGGAAAGTGTCGGGGAAAACGTCGGGGAAAACGTCGGTGAAAACGTCGGGGAAAATCCTGGCATTGATTCGTGAAAATATCTTGCTTACGATCCCTGAATTGGCAGTTTTAATTGGTGTAAGCGAACGATCTATTGAGCGTAACCTGAAAAAGCTGCAAGCTGAAAATCATCTGTCACGTATCGGGCCAGCCAACGGCGGCTATTGGAAAGTCAACGAATGACCGAAGACAAACTGGAGTCTGAAATTGAAACACCACGCCAGCCACCGATTTGCAGCTTGCCAGAAAACGACTAAAGGAGGTTAAACATGAATAACGATACTTTTCAGCCTGTTCCGCACGATGCCGCATTTCGTGAGCAATTATTAAATAATCCAGCGGCGAAGGCTGCTTATGACATCAACATCACGAAATACGCCATACTCGACGAAATAATCGGTGTCAGACGCGACGCAGGTTTAACCCAGGCGCAAGTCGCTGAACGCATGGGCACAAAAGCCTCGGCAGTCGAGCGATTGGAAAGTGCATTGGTATCCGGCAAACATTCTCCCTCTATTGACACCTTGCGTAAATATGCCGCCGCAGTCGGTAAAAAGCTGGAAGTGCATCTGGTTTAAAGCAAATAGTGTCCGAAGGCTTGCTGGTCGCCGGAACAAGAAATCCTGGTGGTTGGTGTTGACAACACATTTGGTAATGTATTCACCTGCCCTTTAATGTGTATATAAAAATCATTTATCTATACAAATCAATACTGACTTGTATAAAAAAGTACATTTTCTATACCCGCTTGAGTTAAGTAATAGCGCATAAGTCTTTTAACATTTTTCAGGCGAATTCTATGGTGTATGACTTACCGATATTCGCCAATATTTCGAACAAGCATTCCTGTAAATTTTGGAATGATTGGTAAGC
>CAIMDR010000600.1 GCA_903839795.1 uncultured Methylococcaceae bacterium
CAATCAGATTAGCTAAAAAAATGGCAAATAGTGCGCCGCAGACGTCTGCCAGCAAGTCCAATAGGTCGGGTTGGCGGCCGGGAATAAGCATTTGGAAGGCTTCATCGATAATGCCGAACAAAGTAACCATCAACAGGGGGACGGAAAGTAACGGGATTGTTGGTGTTGGACTAAGTTTGAAGGCTAGTGCGCAAACCAGCAGGCCTAAGCCGCTAAACGCTAAAAAGTGTGCGACTTTGTCAAGGTGTGGTGCTTTGTTTAATAGAGGTAAAGACGGCCCTGATGATTCGATTAACGTTGCAATTACCCAGCCAATGATAAGCAGGCAGAGAAAAAAGACGGGTTTAAGGTTGTTTGACTTGAACATGTTAAATTGTTTTGATGGCTAATAGGCTTGTTTACTTATAAAGCCTTTAAAAACAGTCATAAGTACTATTTTTAAATCCAGCCAGAGTGACCATTGTTTAATGTATTCCAGGTCATAATGAATTCGGGCTTCCATTTTGTCCAAGGTGTCGGTTTCGCCACGGCAACCATTAATTTGGGCATGTCCGGTAATGCCGGGTTTAACTTTGTGGCGCAGCATGTAACCTTCTATTTGTTTTCGATAGAATTCGTTATGGGCTATGGCGTGAGGACGTGGCCCCACTACGGACATGGTGCCTTGCAAGACGTTTAAAAATTGGGGTAATTCATCCAGTGAGGTTTTACGTAAGAATGCACCGAAGGGCGTAATGCGCATATCATTTTGCGTGGCCTGTATTACGTTATCGCCATTTTCGCAGACGGTCATGGAGCGAAATTTCCACACTTCTATGGCTTCACCTTTTATACCGTAGCGCTGTTGTTTAAAGATAATAGGGCCTTTGGATGTGAGTTTGAGAGTCAGGGCGATAGCCAGCATGGGAATCGCAATGGCAGGCAATATAAACAGGCACAGTAACAGGTCTTCAATGCGTTTTGCAATACTGTTAATGGCATTAAATGGCGTGTCAAAAACGCTGACAACGGGTATGCCTTGTACGTTGCTCCATTTGGACTGGATCAGGTTAAACGTAAAAAAGTCAGGTACGAGGTTAACCGAAACGGTGCTGTCGGCCAGTTGGAGAACAAGCTCACTGATACGTTTTTCTGCTCGCAAGGGCAGGGTTATGTAGATATGGTCGACTTCACCTTTTTTTGCTTTTTCAAGTAGTTGTTCAAACTTACCCATAAAATTGTCAATTTGTGTATGATCCAGGCGTCTGTCTTCGTGTTCAGCTCGGTCATCAAAAAAGCCAACAAAATTATAACCTAACCAAGGCATGTTCGATAATGCAGTATAAAGTCTAAGTCCTAGTGAGTTAGCGCCAAGTATGGCGTAAAATCGTGTGTTAAAGCCATGCCTTCTTAAATAAGATAAGGAGGCGCGTTGTATTGAATGAGTCAGGATGATGCCGGTTGGGGCTAGAGGTATCCATAATTCTATGGCTTGTAATGAATAATTGTAGTTAGTGCCATAGAGATAGACGCCACTGATAACTAATGTAAATGCTCCGAGCCATGAAAAAAATATCCTCAGCGCTTCATCGAACAAGGATGCACCGCGCCAATTCTGATAAAGTTCGTTGTTTTCAGCTAGAATACCAAAAATTGCGGTTGCTATAAGGCTAGGCAGAAAGTATTCACGATCCAGAGGTATATCGTATATTATTAATGATACATATAACGAAGCCATAATCAAAGCAAGGTCAATAGTGCGGGTTAAGACCTGTAATTTGGAATGGTGTGGTTGAACAATTCCTTTGGGACGTGCTGAGTTCATGGCGTGGGTAGATAATAGGTTGGGCTTTGGTAGAGTTTAGTACTTGTGTTTTTGTATCAATATTATTAATTTTAGTTGATAAAAAACGTTGGCTGGTATTTGAAATGCAGTTTTTAAAATAACAATTTTGAATGTATTAGACTAAAAAAGCGTGTGCTTGTAAATCTAAATTATTTTTATAGCATTTAGATAAAGCAAAATGCTGTGATGCTCAACTTACGTTTTTAGGTTGATAACCTTGATTGATTAAAACAGGTGATCGTGTCGATAAGCTTAGGAAGGGCGGCCAGTGGGTCGCCCGGATAGCTCTGCTAAAATGCTTTTGCCTTTTCTTGCTTCTACCTTTTGCATCAATGGCTTGTAACACAATAAATCGTTATTAATTTATTCAAAATCTGTAATAATTAAAGCGTGCAGTGTTTTTTGCGTGTTGGTAGAGGCAAGGTAAGTCAATTGATTGACTTAAGGCTTTGAGTATTTAGCTAGAAGTGGTGTTATTAATTACGTCTGCCATTTTTACCTGTAGCGGGTTCTTCAAATTTAACTTTTAAAGGTTTGCCGCAATATAAGTTGCCATCAAGTGCTGCTATAGCTGCTCGGGCTTCGTGGCCTTCCATTCCGATAAAGCCGAAACCTCTACATTTGCCGCTAAAGATATCGGAAACAAGTTGAATGGAGCGGACTTTGCCGTATTCTGAAAATAAAGCTTGAACAGAAGCCTCAGTGGCCTCGCTAGGTAAGTTTCCTACAAAAAGTCGTTTCAAAAGACATATCCTAAATTCAGGGGGTGAGTTGATATTGACCGGATAAACCGGCTATGCCACAACTCCGCCTGGTTATTTAGGTGGAGTTGTGTGTCGAAAAGTAACGTAGCTTACGCTGTTGTTACGTTTGAAGCTTGTGGGCCTTTGGCGCCTGATTCTACTTCGTATTTGACAGCTTGGCCTTCAGCCAGTGTGCGGTAACCACCGTCGCTTGCGATTGCAGAAAAATGTACGAATACATCTGCACTACCATCGCTAGGTGAAATAAAACCAAAACCTTTAGACTCGTTAAACCATTTAACAGTACCCGTTGCCATGAAACTTCCTCAATAAATGAATGTAAATATTTTTATTGCAAATCAGATCGTACACAAAAAGTAAAATAACGTAAGGAATTTCTGAGAAGTGCTGATTAACATGCAAAATTTATTAAATAGAAGTCCCGCATTAAGAGCGTAGTACTGTCCACTAACCAAACTATTATAGTGGCTAATCCTTATTTTAGCCATTTAAACTTTAGGAAAGGTGATGACTCAGTCGATGCTTTTTTTGATTATAGCCCACGGAAGACAATGATTGGAGGGGGTTTAACGCATTTTATTTTCTTTTTATAGTGCTTGCAGTTATTGTTGCGGATTTGTGAGTGTTCAGCACAAGCTGTTTAAAAAACTGGAGTGCAATCGCTTCAGCTATTGCCTGCAAAAACAGTTAAAGCTATTTTACTCCACTTTTAGTTTGTTACCCCTGTGAACTAAAGCTTCGCATTTAAGTGATTACATATTCCAATTG
>CAIMDR010000601.1 GCA_903839795.1 uncultured Methylococcaceae bacterium
GGACTGAGGGGGATTTATCTAATAAAATCTCCCCTAACCCCTCTTTGTCAAAGAGGGGGACTGAATAATTACAGTTTTTTTGTTTTTTTCTTCGTGTCCTTCGTGTCTTCGTGGTGAATAAAAATCTTAAGCAGCCTTTAACCTTTCCCCTTTAGCCTTACAAATAAAATATGTTTTCAAAAGAAATATTCGATCAGGATTGCCGGTTATGTAAACGCCTGGATGATTTTTTGTGTGAAGTAAAACAAAAACATCCCGACTATCATGCTCGACCGGTCGCGCCTTTTGGCGATAAAAATCCTCGCTTATTGATTGTTGGTTTAGCACCCGGGCTGCATGGTGCCAATGCGACGGGACGACCGTTTACCAAAGATTATGCGGGGCTACTGCTGTATGACGCACTTTATGAATTTGGTTACAGTAATCAACGACTGTCTGAATCTTTGGCGGACGGCCTGGAACTTTACCGTTGTCGAATTACCAATGCCGTTAAATGCCTGCCTCCGCAAAATAAACCAACCGGAACTGAAATCAATCAGTGCAATCAATTTTTGGCAGCCGAGTTAAAAACCCTGCCGGATCAGGCTGTGATATTAGCCTTGGGCACCGTTGCCCATCAAGCCGTGTTAAAAGCCTGTAACCTAAAGCCGAGTAGTGCCCCTTTTGCCCATAATGCACAACACACTTTGCCGGATGGACGCACACTGGTTGATTCTTATCATACCAGTCGCTATAACGTGCAAACCAAACGCCTGACCAAAGACATGTTTGCAGATGTTTTTCATAGAATTGAGCAGTTATTGGCTGACTGATAAAAGCTATAGTCCACGAAAAGCACGAAAGACACGAAAAAAATCAAAGAGATACCAGGTTGCAAGCCTTTACCCAATGAGTGATTGGTTGTGTAGTGCAACAATCTTATTTTTTTATTTCACCTGAAATGGCCTGTTTTAGGTTTTTGTGAATGAATCACTGTTCAGCGATAAATATTTTTTTCGTGTCTTTCGTGCTTTTCGTGGACAATTTGTTTTTATCCATCAGGCATTATTCAAAGTGGCTTATACTTTTTTCAGTTAAAATGTGCGCAATATCGTAGGTGAGTTTTACAATTTGGATGATATGACTCTTTTTACCCCTTTTACCATCGTTAATTTTTTTAAAAAGTTAACCGGGTTGATTTTTCTGATAGGTTTTTTCAGTACGGCATCAGCTACAGAACATCATTTTTTGGTTCTTAATTATCACGACATTGTTGGAGCAGAAGGCGCTAAACCGCCTTTTAATTCGATGGATGTCAGTGTCGATCACTTTGAAGAGCATCTGGCGTGGCTGAAAAAAAATGGTTACCAAATTATCAGTGTACAAGCTATTCTTGATGCGGCAGCAGGCAAGATTGATTTGCCTAATAAAGGTGCGCTGCTGACCTTTGATGACGGCTATCAGAGTTTTTATACCCACATTTTTCCGCTATTAAAAAAATATCATTATCCAGCGACGGTTGCCTTGGTGGGAACCTGGATGGACGGTAATGTCACGGCTACTGAGCCTGGCAAGCCCTTGCTTACTTGGGAACAGGTCAGAGAATTGGTGCAGTCCGGCTTGGTAGAAATCGCCTCTCACAGTTACGATCTACATAAAGGTGTGCCGGGTAATCCGCAAGGTAATACCCAGGCCGCAGCGGTTACGCGCATTTATGACGACCCCATGCTGGTTTACGAAACGGACGAAGACTATCATTTACGCATTAATGCAGCCTTGTTGAAAAGCGCCGAGTTTATCTTTCAACATGCCGGTGTAAGACCCCGGGTGATGGTTTGGCCGTATGGAGAATATAATCAAATGGCCGTTCAAGCCGCGCGTGCAGCCGGCATGCCAATTACCATGCGACTGATGGACGGCTTTAATACGCTGGCAGATATTAGTACCTTGCGGCGTTTGATTATGGTCGATAATCCCGATGTTAAGCAATTTGCAGAAATTGTTACCCAACTGCGTGCTGACCGGCCGTTGCGGGTAGCGCATCTGGATATGGATTATCTTTATGATAAAGACCCAAAGCAACTGGAACGTAATTTGGATGCGGCGATACAGCGGATTAAAGACTTGCACATTAACACGGTTTTTTTGCAGGCTTATGCCGATCCTGATGGGGATGGCAACGCCGATGCCTTATATTTTCCCAATCGACATTTGCCGGTTATACAAGACTTGTTTAATCGGGTGGCTTGGCAGCTAAAAATAGTCGCCAGGGTTAAAGTTTATGCCTGGATGCCGATTATGGCTTATCAGGGCAAAGCACCGGAATCTTGGTATGTTCAGGAATGGCGAGCTGGCAAGACACAATTATCCAGTCATATTTACACCCGACTATCACCGTTTAACCCCGAAGCGCGTCAATATGTCGCTGAAATTTATGAAGACTTGGCCAAACACTGTAATTTTGATGGGCTCTTGTTTCATGATGACGGCATTTTATCCGATTATGAAGATGTATCCCCGCTGGCGCTAAGCTATGCCAAAGAAGTGTGGGGCTTGCCTGAGCAATTTGAACAACTGCATGCAACCTCTGCCATGCGCATGGCCTGGGCGCAACATAAAACCGATTTGATTAATCAGTTTACTGATGAGTTAGCCGATCGGGTGCGTATTTATCGACCGGATATAAAGACCGCGCGTAATTTTTATGCACTGCCTTTGTTGAAGCCTTATAGCGAAGAATGGTATGCACAATCCTATCAATCCTTTTTAGCCCATTATGATTACGTTGCCATAGAAGCCATGCCTTTTATGGAAGAAGCCAAAAATCCCAAACAATGGCTTACCCAATTGGTAAAAGCGGCAGACAAACAGCCGGAGGGGCTTAAAAAAACCGTGTTTGAGTTGCAAGCGGTGAACTGGAAAACCCAAGAGAAAATCCCCATGCCGGTCTTTATTGAACAACTGGAATTGTTGAAAAAATTGGGCGTCAGTCATATCGGTTATTATCCCGATAATGTGTTTACGGATCAGCCGCGCTTAACGGATTTACAACAGCATTTTTCACTCCATGCCAGATCATGAATAGCTCCTTGCAGCACCTAAGCAGTTTGCTACAAACTCAATGGTATCAAGTGTTGCTGGTATGGCAACCATTGGATGCGGCCATCGAAGGTTTTATTTATTACTATCCTTTGTTTATGGCTTACATCTGGATGTTTGGCGCGATTATTTTTTATAGCCGCTATGAATGGCATCAGCAAGGTAATGCCGAGCACCTGCCGGAATTAAAGGCTTACCCGCCAGTGTCCATTTTGATTCCCTGTTATAACGAAGCCGAAAATATTCGTGAAACCATAGACGTTTTACTGAGGCAAAAATACCCCGACTATGAAATTATCGCCATTAATGACGGCAGTAAAGACAACACGCTGGAAATATTGAAGGGCTTGGCCGAACAACACACTCAGCTTCGTGTGATTAATTTACACACCAACCAAGGCAAAGCGATGGGCTTACGCACCGCTGCCTTGCTGGCCAACAGTGAAATCCTGATTTGCATTGATGGTGATGCCTTGTTGGCTCCCGAAGCCATTGCCTGGATGGTACGTCATTTTAATGATAATCCCGCAGTCGGTGCCGTTACCGGTAATCCACGCATACGCAATCGCTCGACCTTATTAGGCCGGATTCAGGTGGGCGAATTTTCAGCCATTGTCGGCATGATAAAACGGGCGCAACGTTCTTACGGCAAAGTATTCACCGTCTCTGGCGTTATCGCCGCCTTTCGTAAATCGGCATTACATGACGTGGGTTATTGGAGCAACGATATGGTCACTGAAGACATCGACATCAGTTGGAAATTGCAGTTAGCCGGTTGGACTATTTATTTTGAACCCAACGCCTTGTGCTGGGTGTTGATGCCGGAAACCCTGGATGGTTTGTGGCAACAACGAGCACGCTGGGCGCAAGGTGGCACCGAAGTATTGCTGCGGTATTTCCCCGCTCTGTTTCGCTGGTCATCGCGAGGAATGTGGTTGTTGTACGGTGAATGCTTAATCAGTATTTTCTGGGCATTTTTGATCTTGTTGCATTTACTCTATGTACCGGTGGCGTTGCTTAACGAATCAACCAATCAATCGTTACATGATTTAAGCCCCAGTTGGACCAGCCTGTTGTTAAGCCTGACCTGTTTAATACAATTTGGTGTCAGCCTGTTTATCGATTCGCGTTACGAAGCCAGTACCGGCGGCGTTGCGCGTTACTATTACTGGATGGTCTGGTATCCCATTGTGTATTGGCTTATCAATGTCGGCACCACGATTGTCGGTTCCGTTCGGGCGATAAAAAAGAAGCGCGGACTCCGTGCCGTATGGGTTACCGTAGACAGAGGCTTGCGCCATAAATGAAAGGCTACATTATTAATGCACCGCATTTACAAAGCCTGCAAAAACGCTTGGGCGCTTTATTCGCTTGGGCAATTTGTTGGGTGATGTGGATTTATTTATTGGTGCCTTTGGTCACCTTATGCAGTTGGGTGCTGGGCGATAAAAAAATGATCAATCAAATGCGCTGGTTTGGCGGTTACAAAAGTCTGCTGGAACTGATGGAAATATACGGTGCAGCGTTATTAATTATGGCGATGCTTTGGTTAGGCTGGATACTCTATCGTGCCTCACGAAAGCGGTCGATACTACCAGCCGCCCAAAAAAAGGTTAATGATACCCAACTGTGTGCGTTTTATCAGGTAAAAGCCGATGAATTGCAACAGTGCCGAACCGCTTCAATGATCACCGTTTTTTATGACGAGAACGGACATATTGTTCACCTTGAACCCCATATAGACCGGTAGCTTTAATCCGGAAAAATCACAAAAAAATTTTCACCACGAAAACACGAAGAGCACGAAGTTACGCTGTTTCCCAAGCTCCAGCTTGGGAAACAGGGAAATCCCGGAAAAATCACAAAAAAATTTTCACCACGAAGACACGAAGAGCACGAAGTTTTTTATGGTGAATAATTTTGACGATGGTTTTCGTACTGAAAATAATTAAAAACTACCCTTTAGATAACAAGGATTTTCTCCAATAAAGACGAATTTAAAATAATAACTCACTGTTTTATTTCATTTTTTTTTTTTTTCGTGGGTTCCGGTTTTTTGGTTTTTTTGTAGACGAATTAATTTTTTTAAGTTCTAATATTTCGCTATAAATATTACAATTTTTGAAATTCACTAATTCAACCAGCCAATGCAGCCATTGATTGACCTCTTGAGTATTAAAGATTTTACGCCTTACACCTATTATTTGGCGTGGATTCCGTTATTAATTCGGCTGGACACTATCTCAGGTTTGCTAAGTGCGCTTGTTTATTATTCCATTCCCGTTACGCTGGTTTATTTTATCCGGCAGCATAAAGACTTTCCTTATCCTTGGGTGGTTGTCTTGTTTGCAGGATTTATTCTTGCTTGTGGCACAACACATTTCTTGTCGGCGCTTACGGTTGGCTCACCCTTATATTGGCTGGACGCCTTGCTTAAGGGTTTTACTGCGGTTATTTCAGTCTTTACTGTTGCACTTATGGTGTGGTTTATTTCACGCCTATCGTCTTTACCGTGTGTCACACAAGGGCAAAAAGAGATACCACAACGGCAAGGTAGTATTGATGGCCGGGAGGGTGTCAACACCCATATCACCGAATGCAAACATGTTAAAGAGGCTTTGAGTGAAGGCGAAAGCCGTTTCCGTTTCATAGCCGATAACGCTCCTGTATTAATCTGGATTGCAGGGTTGGATAAAGGCTGTCATTTTTTTAACAAGGTCTGGCTGCAATTTACCGGACGCAGCATGGAACAGGAGTTCGGCAATGGCTGGGTTGAGGGTGTACATTCAGAGGATTATCAGTATTGTCTGGACACTTACCTGGCTGCCTTTGATGCACGGCAAGAATTTACCAGGGAGTATCGCTTGCGCCGTTTCGATGGCGAATATCGCTGGTTGCAGGATAAAGGTGTACCCCGCTATGACGAACAGGGCGTTTTCTTGGGCTATATCGGCTCCTGTTTTGATATCACTGAACGTAAGCAGTTGGTCGAATTGTTACGCGAGAGTCAAGCGTTGGCAGAACAGGCAAATCAGGTTAAATCCCTGTTTTTAGCCACGATGAGTCATGAAATCCGTACCCCGCTGAATGCCTTGTTGGGTACGCAAGAACTGCTGGCTAATACCTCTCTTGATGCCACCCAAAAAAGTTATTTAAAAATTGCAAAAGATGCCGGCACCAATCTACTGATGTTGGTTAATGATATTTTGGATTTAACAAAAGTAGAAGCGGGCAAACTGGAGTTGGAAAACACGGTATTTGATGCGGTAAAAGTCATCAATGAAGTCCTGGCAATAGTCACCGAAGGCGCAGAAACCAAAAATATAGCTTTAACCCTTGAGTTGGCATCCGACTTGTCGCCCTGGATTAGCGGCGATCCGTGGCGTTTTAGGCAAGTATTGCTTAATCTTCTCAGTAACGCCATCAAGTTTACGTCAAACGGCAGCGTAACGGTAAAGCTGTCACCGCGTCAGGTGGATGCGGGTGACGGTGTATTGTTGCTTGAAGTTATTGATACCGGGATTGGTATAGCCGATGACGTTCAACCCAAGTTGTTTGAATTGTTTACTCAGGCCTATCCTTCCGATACCCGAAAATACGGCGGCTCTGGTTTGGGTTTGGCTATTTCAAAGCGACTTGTGGAATTATGGGGCGGGCACTTGGGGCTGGATAGTCAACTCGGTGTGGGTAGTCGCTTTTGGTTTAGTTGTGGTGAGGCGGTTGTTCCGCAGTCTCTATTTGAGGACTTCTTTGCGGATAACTTCTCTATCGATACGCTTGATTTGCCTTTTGTGGCAGCTCGTTTGTTGCTGGTAGAAGACAGTCTCGTAAACCAAGAAGTATTGGCGGCACTGCTATCTATAGGTGGTCATCAGGTGGATCTTGCTGATTGCGGCGCTGCGAGCATCAAAGCAGCGAGTACAAAAGAGTATGATTTGATTTTTATGGATGTCTCCATGCCGGATATGACCGGCATGGAAGCTACGCGCAGAATCCGGCTATTGGGTGGCGCGGCCGCCACGGTGCCTATTGTCGCTATGACCGCTCATGCCTTTAAAGGTTACGAAGAGCTGTGTCTGGCTGCCGGCATGAACGGCTTTGCCACCAAACCCATTAATAAAGTCGAGCTGTTAAACTTGGTGCAAAAATGGTGCCGCGTCTCAGGCAATAAGCCCATGTCTATTGCAATGCCACCTATAAAGCCTCTTGCCAGTGATCGATTAGTGGATGAAACAATACTACAACAATTCGCAGATAATTTTGGGGGGGACAAACTACTTTCCTTGTTACACATTTTTATGGATGAGTTAATAAAACGTCAGGATACAATCAAGTTTGGCATAGAACAACAGGAAGTCTCCGTACTGCGCTTTGAAGCCCACGCCATAAAAAGTAGCGCAGCTACTTTTGGCGCCACTGTTTTGAGTGTGTTAGCCACAGAATTGGAGGCGTGCAGTGACCAAAATGACCTGCCGATGTTAATATGTTTGGCTGAAGAGTTATTGTCTTGTGTAGAAGTAACACTCCTGGCACTGCAGCTGTATTGTAAAGAACTCGGGGCGGTTGGAAGCTAATGGTTCAGTACCTTTTTAATTGAGGCGCTGAATATTGGATTTGAAATTTTTGGCAGACTTCATCCTAAAAACGTATTTGAGCCACGGATAAACACGGATTTACTCAGATAAACAAAGTGTTATATCAATTCTTTTGATCACCTTTTTGGTAAATTGTCAGTCGTGCGTAATATCCTTTATTATCAGTGCTTATCTTTGTAAATCTGTGGCTAAATGAGGTTTTTAGGTTCATGGAAGTCCAAAAGTAGTTGAAAGTTTGGCATCTTTCATTCATCTGTTTACACTTTTTGCAAATATCCGACGTGTCGGGTTAGCGATGGGTGTTGCAAAAAGTATAAACCGAGGGTAAGTATTCACCTCCCCCTTTGAAAAAGGGGGAGAGCAAAGCGAGGGGGCAGAGGGGGATTTATCTAATAAAATCTCCCCTAACC